>JAJGAH010000173.1 GCA_020844525.1 Eubacterium sp. | reverse complement strand
ACTGCGGACAAGGTTCTGATAAATATCCTCCGTCATAAACGGAATCATCGGAGCCGCAGCCTTGCAGAGCTCTACAAGCGCTGTATAAAGAGTCAGATAAGCATTGATCTTATCCTGCTCCATACCCTTTGCCCAGAATCTCTCACGGGACCGACGGACATACCAGTTGCTCATGTCGTCCACAAAGGCCTCCAGTGCCTTTGCAGCCTCCGGGATCTTATACTGGTCAAGATCGGAATCCGTCTCCTGAATTGTAGAATTCAGACGGGAGAGGAGCCACTTGTCCATCACCGGCAGCTTCTCATAATCCAGCGTGTATTTCGTCGGATCAAAGTTGTCAATATTGGCATAGAGTACCCAGAACGCATAGGTGTTCCAGAGGGTTCCCATAAATCTTCTGGAATATTCCATAACTGCCTTGTCATGGAACTTGTTCGGCAGCCACGGTGCGCTGTTGATGTAGAAGTACCAGCGGATCGCATCCGCGCCGAATTTCTGCAGTGCAGACATCGGGTCCACCGCGTTGCCCTTGGACTTGGACATCTTGTTGCCGTCCTTGTCCAGTACCAGTCCAAGAACGATGACGTTCTTGTATGCCGGCTTGTTGAACAGAAGCGTAGCCTCCGCGTGCAGGGAATAGAACCACCCACGGGTCTGGTCTACTGCCTCCGAGATAAACTGTGCCGGGAACTCCTTTTCGAAGAGTTCCTTGTTCTCAAATGGATAGTGCAGCTGTGCATAAGGCATTGCGCCGGAATCAAACCAGCAGTCAATCACCTCCGGCACACGGTGCATCTCGCCGCCGCAGTCCGGGCATTTGATCGTAAAGGCATCCACATAAGGCCTGTGCAGCTCTGTGTGCTCCGCCTTCGGATCACCGGTCAGCTCCGCCAGCTCCTTTCTGGATCCCACACAGATCTGTTTTCCGCAATCCGGACAGATCCAGACCGGAAGCGGTGTACCCCAGTAACGGTTCCTGGAGATGCCCCAGTCCTGAATGTTCTCCAGCCAGTTCCCGAAACGGCCCTCGCCGATGGTCGGCGGGATCCAGTTGATCTGCTTATTGTTGCGTACCAGATCATCCTTCACGGCAGTCATCTTGATGAACCAGGACTCACGCGCATAATAGAGCAGCGGTGTACCACAGCGCCAGCAGTGCGGATAGTCATGCTCCACCTTCGGTGCCGCAAACAGGAGCTTGCGCTCGGCAAGGTCCTTGAGGACCTCCGGATCCGCGCTGATTGCACCTTCATCCTTTACCTCATGCTCGGTAGGCTTGCAGCGCATGCCGGCGAACTTTCCTGTCTCCGGCTTCAGGCGGCCATGATCATCCACCATCTGCACGAAAGGCGCACCATATCTTCTGCCGACACGGGCATCATCCTCACCAAAGGGCGGTGCTATATGAACGATGCCGGTACCATCGGTCATTGTAACGTAATCATCGCAATAAACGTAGAATGCCTTGCCATGCTGCTTTGCAACCTCATCTGCAGCACACTGGTACAGCGGCTCATACTCTTTATATTCGAGATCCTTGCCCTTATAAGTCTCAAGAATCTCATAGGCCTTCTCTCCCTCTTCCTTTGCGACAGGTCCGAGGACCTTGTCCAGAAGAGCAGACGCCATAATGTAAGTATATCCGTCTGCGCATTTTACCTTTGCGTATTCGTCATCCGGGTTCACGCAAAGAGCAATGTTTGAAGGAAGGGTCCAGGGTGTTGTGGTCCATGCCAGGAAATAGGCATCCTCTCCCTTTACCTTGAAGCGGACAATCGCTGTCCGGTCCTTGATGGTCTTGTAGCCCTGGGCAACCTCGTGAGAGGAAAGGGGCGTACCACAGCTCGGGCAGTAGGGAACGACCTTGAAGCCCTTGTAGAGCAGGCCTTTCTTCCAGATTTCCTTCAGCGCCCACCACTCGGACTCAATGTAATCATCATAATAGGTAACATAAGGGTTGTCCATGTCGGCCCAGAATCCGACCTTACCGGAGAACTGCTCCCACATCCCCTTGTATTTCCATACGGATTCCTTGCACTTCTTGATAAAGGGCTCGATTCCGTACTCCTCAATCTGGTCCTTGCCCTCAATACCGATTTCCTTCTCAACCTCCAGCTCCACAGGAAGTCCATGGGTGTCCCATCCGGCTTTACGGGGAACCTCGTAGCCCTTCATGGTGCGGTATCTCGGGATCATATCCTTGATGACACGGGTCAGCACATGTCCGATGTGCGGCTTGCCATTTGCAGTCGGCGGGCCATCATAGAACATATACATCGGATGTCCTTCATTCTGCTTTACACTTTTCTCAAAGATCTGATTCTGCTCCCAGAATTTTTCGGTTTCTCCCTCTCGTTCCACGAAGTTGAGGTTTGTATCGACTTTACGGTACATGCGTCATTTCCTCCTTTGGTTTACAATGTTTTCTCGTCACATGTAAAAAACCATATGTGCCTTTTCAGGCAGTTTGCATCCTATTATAAAAAGACGGCTCACGGCTTGTCAAGGTATTATGAGGGTTTCCCTGCACTGGTCACGGCGATTCATGCCTCTTCTGCCGTCTGCGGTCACGCAGGCTGTCCCTCCGGTCCCGGATCAGGTTTGCCTCAGCCTCGCTGCTGACCTTGATCGTCTTCACCACATAGACGCGTCCTTCGTCGGTATGCTTCATGCGGATCTTGCCCTTCATGTAGCCATGCTCCGGACAAATTGACACGCTGTAATAATTTCGTGCATTGACAGAAAACCAGTGCAGCTTCTTGCGCAGCTTCCGTCCGCACCTGCAGCAGTAGGTGCTGCGCACCTCCGGATCCTGCATTGCCTCTTCCTTGCACGGAAATTCCCGGGAAATATACTTGGAATACCCATTGTAAATGATAAAAATCTCATCCGTCTTTTTCTTCGGATTCTGATAAACATCAATGGAATCATAGGCAAGCACAACGTCCATATCAATCCTCTGAAAGATCAGCGCAGTGTACCTGGCATCCTCCAGCGCACGGTGGAAATTTCCTTCCTTCTCAATGTGCAGATAATCAATACCATATTCCAGCGCCCGCCGGCTCTTCATGTCCTCAAACTGAACAGCAAAGAGCTTCTGCACATCATAATAATGCATGGGGCCCTTCAAGAGCGAAAGCATATGATAATATTTCAGATTCCGCTGCAGCTCCGTCAGGTCCACGCTGCCCCAGGTACAGAAGATCGAATCCGGTCCGGCCCATGCCAGAAAATGCCGCACAGCATCCGGAAAGCGCTCACCGTTTTCCAGTTCTTCCTTGTCTATATGTACGATTTCCCTGGTCCTGTAATTCAGCGTCTTGTATACAACCGGCCTGATGACACTGTGAAAGGTGTCAACGATCACACGGTTTTTATCCAGCTTCACTGCACCGATCTCTATAATCTCGAAGGGAAGCCTCTTCACCTCACGGCTCTTGCCTGCCGGGCTCTGGTTCCACTCCAGATCAAAAACAATATAATTCATTGCCTAATGTCCTTTTTTGCATAGATAATTACAGTTTAGCATATCTGCAGGGAATGGCGCAATGTGAATCGGCATATGCAGAAAAGAAGCCGCAGGGATAACCTGCGGCTTTCCGGCAGCACTTTTTCCGGTGCTATAAGTTATGAAACGCTATGTATTTTTCTGTGAAAAACAGAACGGTATGGCGTATCGTCTGTTTTCTGTTAAAAGCGGGAAAATCTGTCGTATCATCTGTATTTTCTTTTAACAAGCCCAGCTTGTCTCAGTCCCTCAGCCCTTGACACCTCCGGCAGTCACACCGCCTACAATGTACTTTGACAGGAAGAGGTACACAATAATCACCGGGAAAATCGAGAAGGTGATGGCTGCATACACCTGACCCATATCAAACTTCAGCCAGTCTGCGGAACGCAGCTCGGCGATCAGGACAGGAAGCGTCTTCATTGTCTCCTTGTGCAATACCAGAGCAGGAATGAAATAGTTGTTCCAGCTTGCGACAAAGGAGAAGATTGCCTGTACGGCAATGGCCGGCTTCATCAGTGGAAGCACGATTGTGTTAAAAATCCTCAGTTCTCCGGCACCGTCAATCCTCGCCGCCTCCAGAAGGGAGCTTGGGAGATTGGAGTCCATATACTGCTTCAGATAGAAAAACACGATCGGTGACGCGATGGACGGAAGAATCAGCGAAAGATAATTGTCCATCAGATGCATCTTGTTGACCAGCTGTACAAATCCAAGTGCGGATACCTGGGTTGGGATCATCATGATTGCAAGTATAAAGGTGTAAATTGCTTTTTTCCCTTTAAAGTTATATGCATGAATCGCATAGGCTGTCATCGTGGAAAAATACGTACAGAGAAAGGCGCCAAAGCCGGCTACAATCAGCGAATTCAGCATGCCTCTGATAAACGGGAGCGATCCGTGCAGCATGTTGTACATGTTTTTTATCAGATACGTGCTTGGAATTGGCGTGAATCCCTTGCCGAGCTCTCCATTGGACCTCGTGGTATTGATAAACAGAATGTAGAACCAGATCAGGCAGAGCACTGTCAGTATGATCAATATTATATAGGAAAAAATTCTTCTCGCACGCACGGTGCCTTTTACAGGAGTGCTGCTCTTCTTGCTTGTTTCCTTCATTGCCATCTACCTCCCCTTCAGTCCTGCTTATCCGCCGTTACCTTGAATACCACAATGCTGAGCAGGCCTGTGATAATCAGCAGAATCACGGAAAGTGCACCGGCCATGCCATAGTTCTTGCTATACAGGTGCTTATTCAGATACATGATCAGCGTCATGGAGGAACGCATCGGGTCACCGCTTCCATTGGTCAGGATCTGCGGTACATCGAACATCTGCAGTCCTCCGATCAGAGATGTAATCATCACATAGACAAAAATCGGCTTCAGGATCGGCATTGTAATCTTGAAGAAAATCTGTCTGGCACTGGCGCCATCCACCTCGGCCGCCTCAAACAGAGACTGGTCAATGCCGAGCATACCCGCCATCAGCAGGATCGTGGTATTTCCGAACCACATCAGGAAGTTCATAAACGCTACCATTCCACGCACACTACCCACGTGGGACATGAACTTATATGGCTGCGAAATGATGTGCATCGAAAGCAGGATGGAATTGATCGGGCCGCTGTCAGCGAACAGTGTGAAAAACAGCATGGCAAAGGCAGAAGCCATGATCAGGTTCGGCAGATAGATTACGGTCTTGAAGAACCTCTGGGCCTTCAGCCGCAGCGACGGGTCCGTAAACCATGCCGCCAGCACCAGCGAAACGATGATCTGGGGAACAAACCCGAGGATCCACATGATCATGGTATTTGCAAAGTATTTCGGCAGATCTCCGCTTGTAAACAGCTTTGCATAGTTGGCCAGCCCGATGAAATTCGGTCCGATCTGCTTCAGCCCCGATCTGTAATTTTCAAAGAAGCTGTTGTAGATGGTTGATGCCAGAGGAATCATCTGGAATATCACAAATACTGCCATAAAGGGTATGAGAAAAATATAACCATACCTGTTATGTCTTGTAATCCTGCTCTTTTTCTTCTTCTCCATATCCTTTTCCTCCCGGATCCGCTTCCGTTACAAAGTGCCTGCCCGGCCCCGCCGGACAGGCACCTGCAGCGTCTGTGTGTTTGTCAAGACTTTGCCAAGACCCTTTACTTCATCAGATACCCGGAACCTCTGCCTGGTCTGAAGCTTTTGCTTAGTCTGCAGCTACATTTATTCTACAGTCACATCCGGATATTTCTCATGGACTGCGCTCTTGAACTGTGCAAGTGCGTCATCATAGCTTGCGTTTCCATCGAAGTAGTTCTTCATAGCCTTCTGGTATTCCTCGTTGCAGCCCTGATCGTAGATGGAAATATTGCTCATGTCTATCTTCTCGGCACCTGCTGCGAGCATTGCATACGGATTCTGTCCTCCCAGAATCGGATTTCCGAAGGAATCAT
>JAJGAH010000172.1 GCA_020844525.1 Eubacterium sp. | reverse complement strand
AATATTGATATCGAACAGAAAGTAAATCGCGATGGAAACCAGCGTGAGTGTCGTTGTCACCGCATCAAAAAAGGAGTCCATGGCTGTCGCATGCATGACTTCAGATCCGATCCTGTTACCGATATTGCGATTAAAGAAAAACATCCAGAGCTTTACCGCAACAGAGAGAACCAGAAAAACGATGGCAACAAGGGAAAAGTGCAGCGCCTGGGGATTCCTGATTTTTTCAACAGAGCTCCGGAAAAATTCTATGCCCACAACAATGATGATCACCGAGATGATCAGCGCCGCAATATATTCCATTCTCCCATGACCGAATGGATGATCCTTGTCCGCCGGTTTTCCGGCCATGCGCATGGCAACCAGACTGATGACCGAAGAGATTGCGTCGGATAAATTATTAAATGCATCAGCCACAACTGCCATGGACATCATAAACAGGCCTACGATCAGCTTTACAGAGAACAGAAAAAAATTGCAGATAATACCGGTGATGCCTGCCAGCGTTCCATAGGCGGTACGCACCCTGGTATTGTCTGTATTCTGATAGTCTTTGATAAATTTACGTATTAAAAAATCTGTCATGTCTGAACCTCGTCTCTCGCATGATGCAAAAATACATAACACGGATTGACACGATTTTACACTCGGCCGTAAGGCTAGTCAACGCTAACCCTCACTCCGGTCAGGCAGCAGAGAAATATATTCATCTAAAGAAATTTCTTCATCTTCAGGAACAATCCACCAGGAACAGTCTGCCAGGAACAATCCACTGATCTGATACCAATATCGCGCTATATTTTGATCCGCAGGATACAGCCTAAAGATATACAGATACACAATGTCACAATCCTGCCTCACAATTCAGTATTTATTGTATTTTATTTGGCAGAGTGTTATACTTCTCTCAATCTGAATCTGACAAGACATCTCTATTTGGTGCTGTCGATCCGGCTGAAAAAGTTATTGTTTATACATATGATATCCTATGCATATGATATCAGGGTTAAAAGATATATGACCTTGAAATTGTCTTGAAATGATCTTAATGCATGAATATTGAATTTAAAGCATGTATATATAAAAATGTAGTAACGGAGGATTTCCCGCAATGGCTGACAATCGCAATTTAACGATGATGACCGATCTTTATGAACTGACTATGATGCAGGGCTATTTCAAAAATCCGACAGATCAGGTCGTGGTTTTCGATGCTTTTTACCGCAACAACCCTTTTAATGGCGGTTATGCCATTGCCTGCGGTCTGGAACAGGTGATTGACTATATCCGCAATCTTCATTTTGCTCCCGAGGATATTGAATACCTCAGAAGCCTGCAGCTGTTCGACGATGACTTCCTTGAATACCTCCGCGGTTTTCACTTCACCGGTGAGATTTATGCAATTCCGGAAGGTACGGTTGTCTTTCCCAGAGAGCCGCTTGTGAAGGTGGTTGCCCCTCTGATGGAGGCACAGTTTATTGAACCCGCGCTGCTGAATATCATTAACCACCAGTCTCTGATCGCCACAAAGGCGTCCCGTGTCGTGGATGCGGCACAGGGTGACGGCATCATGGAATTTGGACTCCGCCGGGCACAGGGGCCGGACGCAGGTACCTGGGGAGCGAGGGCTGCTGTGATCGGCGGCTGTGTCGGCACCTCAAATGTACTGACCGGTGAACTGTTTGGCGTACCTGTAAAGGGGACACATGCACACAGCTGGATCATGAGCTTTCCTGATGAGCTGACCGCCTTCCGCACCTATGCAAAGCTGTATCCAGGCGCATGCATTCTACTGGTAGACACCTATGACGTGCTGAAATCCGGTGTTCCCAACGCGATCAGGGTATTTCAGGAGATGAAGGCCGCCGGCGTCCCCATGAAGGGATATGGCATCCGGATTGATTCGGGAGATCTTGCTTATCTGTCGAAGAAGGCTTATGACATGCTCGATGCTGCCGGCTTCGGAGACGCAATCATATCAGCCTCCAGCGACCTGGATGAATACCTGATCAGCTCCCTGAAACAGCAGGGCGCGAAGATCAATTCCTGGGGTGTCGGGACAAATCTGATCACTTCCAACGGATGGTCCGCATTCGGCGGTGTCTATAAGATGGCTGCCATCAAGAATAAGGATGACAAGGAATTCACACCAAAGATCAAGCTTTCCGAGAATGTTGAGAAGATCACAAACCCCGGCAACAAGACAATTTACCGCTTCTATGACAAGCGCACAGGGAAAATCCGTGCGGATCTGATCGCTCTGGCGGATGAGAAATTTGATCCGGAACAGGATATCACCATTTTTGACCCGAACGCAACATGGAAGAAGACAACGCTCAAGGGAGGCACCTATCGTATCCGTGAGCTGCTTGTACCAATCTTCAGGGACGGACTTTGCAGATACACCTCTCCTGCCACGATGGAAATTCAGAAGATCTGTACCGCAGAGCGAAATACCCTCTGGGATGAAACGAAGCGTCTGACCAATCCACAGGAGGTCTATGTGGACCTTTCAGACAAGTTGTATCAGATGAAGACAAAGCTGTTTCATGAAATGAGCCGGAAATAATCGTTTTTGGCAATATCCGGAGTTTCCAGATGAAATAATCTCTTCAGAAGCAAAAAAACACCCGCCATATAGGCATTACAGCCTGAATGGCGGGATTTCTTTACTTATGGGTTTTTATCTGACACATATCTTCAGGACACCTGCATTATTTCTCTACAAACCCCATTTTCTTCTCCCTGTATTTCAGGAAAAGAATCACGCAGATCAGCATCACAATACCACAGGGAAGAGAAATCCAGGCGGATTTCGTGAATCCGGCAATGATATAGGTGACAAAGGAAATCGCTGCGCAGGTCATTGCATAGGGAAGCTGGGTCATCACATGGTTCAGATGGTTTGACTGCGCTCCTGCAGAGGACATGATTGTGGTATCGGAAATCGGGGAACAATGGTCTCCGCAGACAGCACCTGCCATGCACGCAGACATCGCAATGATCATCATTCTGTAATCGGAGTTCTGAAAAACGTTAACTACGATCGGAATCAGGATGCCGAAGGTGCCCCAGGACGTTCCGGTCGCAAAGGACAGGAAGACGGCAATCAGGAAAATGATGCACGGCAGCCAGTTCATGAACCCTGCGGCAGAATGCTTTACAATAGCTGCCACGAATTCCTTCGCGCCAAGGCTGTCGGTCATTGCTTTCAGGCTCCAGGCGAAGGTAAGGATCAGGATCGGGGAAATCATGGCCTTGAATCCTTCAGGTATACATTCCATACACTCCTGAAAAGACAGTACTCTTCTGACCAGATACAGGATCAGGGTGATCACCAGACCCACAAAGGAGCCGAGCACCAGACCAACAGATGCATCACTGTCTGCAAAAGCCTCCACAAAGCTCTTGCCGCTGAAGAAGCCGCCTGTATAAATCATGCCGATGACGCAGCAGATTACCAGCGCCACAACAGGAATGATCAGGTCAAAGACAGTTCCCTTCGGGCTGACCTTCTGGCTCTCTGCATCTGCGTACGGACGGTCCGGCGTGGTAAACAGATCATTGTTTTCGATCGCGTTCTTCTCATGAATAGCCATCGGGCCATAATCCGTCTTTGTAACGGCCAGCGTAATCATCATTGCAATGGTGAGCAATGCGTAATAGTTGTAGGGAATGGTCTGTACAAACAGAGAAATGCCATTCTGTCCCTGTACAAAACCGGAAACCGCGGCTGCCCAGGATGAAATCGGTGCGATGATGCAGACCGGAGCTGCTGTCGCATCAATCAGGTAGGCAAGCTTGGCCCTTGATACATGATGCTTATCGGTCACAGGCCGCATGACAGAACCAACCGTCAGGCAGTTGAAATAGTCATCGATGAAGATCAGGCAGCCCAGAAGAATGGTCGCCAGCTGAGCACCGACACGGGTTTTGATGTGCTTCCCGGCCCATTCACCGAATGCGGCAGATCCGCCTGCCCGGTTCATCAGTGCCACCAGCATGCCAAGAATAACGAGGAACACAAGAATTCCCACATTATAGGAGTCGGAAAGAACTGAAATAATTCCATCACTGAACACATGGTTCAGTGTTCCCTGAAAGGTGAAACCGGAAAAAAGCAGTCCTCCGGCCAGCACGCCGAAAAACAGTGAACTGTAAACTTCCTTTGTAATGAGCGCAAGCACGATGGCAATCAGCGGAGGCAGCAGCGCCCAGGCTGTTTTCTGTACGGTATCTGCGGTAGTGGTTATGGCGGCAACGACCAAGAGTACGATCATCGCCAGGATGATAATAATCTGGCAGATTTTCTTTGCCTTTGAAGGTTTCTTGTTCATATCTATCTCCCTGAGATTTTTATTGAAATATCCTGCTTCAGACAGTGAAGCATCCTGGTCCTGTCAGACCTTTTATTTATACTCGCCCTCTGTGTTGGCGGCAATATCCTGCGCAAGGACTGCCTCCTTGGTATCTCCTCGGAAATCTTTGGTAATACCCAGTTTCTGACGCTCTTTTTCTGTGTACATGAACCCCGGAAGTCTTCTGCCCTCCTTGAGCCAGACTCTGTATTCGGCCACTGCGGCGAACACAACGTCTCCGGAGGAATTCAGCATGGTCTCAACGGAATCCTGCACCACGCCGATAATAAAGCCGACAGCAACAACCTGCATCGCAATATCATTGGAAATGCCGAAGAGTGAACAGGCCATCGGGATCAGCAGGAGCGATCCTCCGGCAACACCGGAAGCACCGCAGGCAGCGAACGTAGATAATACACTGAGGATCAGCGCAGTCGGGATGTCCACAGAGATTCCCATGGTATGGGCACAGGCAAGGGTCATGACAGAAATTGTAATCGCCGCGCCATCCATGTTGATCGTCGCGCCAAGAGGAATCGATACAGAATACATATCCTCATCCAGTCCGAGACGTTTGCACAGGGACATATTGATCGGAATATTTGCAGCAGAGCTCCTGGTGAAAAATGCTGTCAGTCCGCTCTCCTTGAGACATTTCCAGATCAGCGGATAGGGATTTCTGTGAAGATGCGCCCATGCAACGATGCCATTGACAATCAGAGACTCAAAGGCCATACATCCCACAAGAAGCAGAAGAAGCTTTCCATAGGTTGTGAAGATGGCAAGGCCATTTTCATGCACGGTGCTGAATACAAGCCCCATAATACCGAAGGGTGCAAAATTGATAATCCATCTGACTACCTGGGATACCGCTTCTGAAACATTCGCCATGAACTTCTTCGACGTATCCGAAGCAAATCCCTTCATAGCAGCTCCAAAAAGCGCTGCCCAGAATAATACACCGATGTAATTCGCATTTACAATTGCATCCACCGGATTCGATACCACATTCATCAGGAGATTTTTCATAACCTCACCGATTCCCTGGGGCACAGTATAGGCCTGTGCTGCCTCCACTCCAGTCAGGACCAGTGTCTGCGGGAACAGAAAGCTCGCTGCCACGGCCACGAAGGCAGCAAGAAATGTGGTAAGCATATAGAGAAAAATGACATTGCCGAATCTCTTGTCCAGCTTGCTGGAACCCTGTGCCAGAGCGCCACTGACAAGAACAAAGACCAGTACCGGTGCAATTGCCTTCAGTGCGCCTACAAAAAGATTGCCCAGGATCTCCAGCCAGGTCCATCCGGGCAGAAGAAAAGCAAGAATGATACCCACAATGATTCCACACAGGATCCGCAGAATCAGGCTGGTTTCATTGTACTTTTTTGCCGCCTTTTTCAGAAAACCCAAAAAGCCCATACAATACGTTCCTCCTCATTTTTGTTGCGCTGTGCGGTTTCTATAAAAAATATATTAAATTTTTGAAAACCGCATATAAATAAATGTTATTCTATCACAATGACGTATTGATGAAAATACTTTAAATTATATAGAAGCATTTATCAGTGCAGATACATTTTCTGACATAGGACAAGTTTTATTGGTG
>JAJGAH010000171.1 GCA_020844525.1 Eubacterium sp. | reverse complement strand
TATGCGACCTTCTGGATCCGGCAGAGCATTGTCCGGGGCATTATGGAGTCAGGATTTTCCGTGCGGATTCCTGTGCATGTCTTTGCCGCAGTCTCCAAGGCATCGGCGATCAACAGCCGGCTTTCCTCTGAGGGCGTGGATGATCCGGATAAGCGTACGGAAATGGTTGCAAAGGAGATGAAGATTCCGGTGGAGAAAGCGGCCTATTATCTGTCCCTGAAGCAGGATTTCTTCACCATGCCTTCCCTGAATAACCCGGTCGGCGAGGACGGTGAGACCGAGCTGGGGGACATGGTATCTGATGGAGACACTGAGTCTGTGGAGGATGCGGTCGTACAGTCTGATCTCTATGACAGGCTTGATGAAATCGTCGGGACCCTTTCCGAGCGGGAGCAGTACGTCATCAAGCGCAGATTCGGGCTGGACGGGCAGGAGGTGCAGACCCTTGATGAGATCGGCAAGCAGCTTGGTGTGACCAGAGAGCGGGTGCGCCAGATTGAGGCAAAGGCAATCCGGAAGCTGCGGGCGCCGAAAACCATGCTGCAGCTCAAGGATGCAGAATGAGAATGAAATACCTGCCATCCGGATCGTGCGGTTCTGATGTGGGTACTCTGCAATCTGCACATAGAAAAAAGCCGGCATCATGAATGCCGGCCTTTTTCTAAAATGAGGGGGAGATAGTGAGTGGTTCATCAACTATCTGCCTACCAATATACGGTTTAATTGTGTTGAAACTGTGGATAGATCATAAAGAAAAAATAAATTACATGAACTCCTTGAAAAGTTTTCGGGAGGTATAAAAGAGAGCAGAGCCAGGCGGATTGGATTACAAAATCCGCCTGGCTCTGGTTTGTCAAGTGCAAATTTTGCAAAAATATGAAGTTTTTTGGAGATTTTTCCAGGAAAGTATCTTGGCTATCATAGGTACAGTACTAACAGTGACTCCCGGTGAGTTAGAGGGAGAAAAGCTCTCGTTCTAAAGTGGAGAAGGAGAACGGCCTATGAAAAAGAAACATCCAAGACACCCTTTTGAAAAAAAGAACATCCGGAAATATCTCCGGGACGCTGCGGGCAAAGCACTCGCCATCTCTCTGTCCGCTGGTATGGTTCTGGGAACGGCTGCCGTCAGCACGGCAGCGGAGACAACAAATACAACAGCTTCAGCGACCGGTACACAGATCACATCCAGCGCACAGACGGCAAATGCGCTTGAGTATATGGACAGCGCCGTTGTAATGACTCTGGGAGAGGTCACGGGCACTTCTCCTAATACAATGAAGCAATTGGGGGCTTATGCGCTTTCGGTTTATTCAACCTTTCTGGGAGATCCTGCCAAGCACAGCGCTAAACAGATTCAGAAGACCCTCGTGGAGATCAGCAAGCAGCTCTCTGCGTTGCAGAGCAGTACAACGCAGGACTTTTCCTATCTGGAAAGCAGGCTGGCTGCGCTCTCGATCGAGGAGAACTATCAGAACTTTCATACGAATTACTATGATCCGATGATGAGCATCTACAACCAGTACTATGGCATCCTGCAGAAATTCCAGACACTGGTGAGTGCTGAGCAGGCATACGCAGAAGATTCCTCAGACGCAAATCTGTCTGCTATGCAAAACGCATATACAGCGATTCAGAAGCTGTATTTTCCATCCGATGCACATGATACACCGGATTTTAATTTCACATCGGACCTGCAGAAGCTGTGCATGCTGATTTCCCCCTATGATTTCTCGGCTTCGGTGGATTTGGACACAGATCCAAGCGATCCGGTCTACTGGGGTGCAAATCAGCATACGGGAAACCTGATGGACAGCTATTATTCACTGATCAGCAAGCTGGATGCATTTGAACCAGAGGCATACAACGATATGACGTCCATGTACAACATGGCTGCGGCTACGCTGGCTTATTATGTGCAGGCATTGCAGGCATATGTGGCGATGGAAGCGCAGGTTGTGATGTCCACACCGGCTGAAGACCTGGAGAGCCGGTATGGGATTACCAGCATTACGTCTGAACAGCAGAAGGAGGCCTTTGTCGACCGGCTCTGGACAGATTTTAATCAGAAATACTATAAAAGCCAGAGGGCACTGGCGCAGATGATCAGTCTGCACAGTGACAAGCTGGAATCCCTGATGCGGGATTATGATCAGAATACGACAACCCTCTCGATATCTGATTACCAGACCTCCCACAAGGGGGTTTCAGGTGTAGAAGTTGGCAATGATTCCCGCTTCCATACCAGCACCCCGGATAAAGTTGGAAAAACAGTTACAGTTACGCAGTTCAAACCGTTCTATGCGAACAGCAGCTCCCAGAACAGTTATGCGTTGCTTGTACAGGACGGTGACCAGGCAATTTCTGCGAAGGATCTCCACTACATAGGGTATGAGGCCGTCATTGGCAGTGGCTTTGATGATACTGCCCGAAGCTGTGATTATGAGAACCTGATACATGGGACAACCAATGGATATAAGCTTCTGGCTGGGGCGGGAGATCTGTCGGAGATTACAGGCGTGACCGCCTATAGCACTGCCAGCATGAATCTGATCGGATTTCTGAATGACCACGGGATAGCAACGGATAGCACGATCACCTTTAAGGGAACGGCAGACTACACAGACAAAGTACTGAAGCAAGGATATTTTCTGATTACCAGCACAACCAGGGAGTCTTCGGGAACAGATGACCTGCTCATGAAAAATTCGGATGAGGATTTCAACTGGATCAATATTTCCCAGAGGCTGAATCCGGATGCATTAAGCGAGAACAACATCCTTCTTGACAGTGATGATGATCTGCAGAGTAAAGAGAGCGTTGATGCGCAGCACGTTATGGTGATGTATAAGGGTTCTCCTTCTTATACCTTCCGTGTACAGGGTGAGCCGGAGGCGGATGGAAAGACTTATGTGTCTGCAGATCTGTCGCTGGAAGATGGAACCAGCTATGATCCTTCCAAGAGCTACGCAGCAGGCACGAGGGTCGTTGTTCGGCTGAAGGTAGACGATGACCATTACATCACCGGACTGAACCTGAAAAATGAAGCAGACAACTCCGTGAAGTATGACTACATCACAAAGTGGTCCTCTGCTGCCGGGGATGAATATACGGCGCCGACTGATGAGGAGTGTAGAAATTATTTTGACACACTCACGACAGACGCAGATGGTGCTTATACCTTTACTGTTCCGGTCTCTTATGCAAATTCCTATCTGGATGTGACAACGGCTTCCCGGGCACAATCGGATTACCGATACAGTGCATCCATTCAGAGAGACGGTCGGGGTGTTGTCTCTTTTGCGGATCAGATGGGCCTGACAACGGAAAGCTACTATGCAGGAGATAATGTTGATATAACAGTGACACCCTATATGGGGTATACCTGTACCGGTATTACGGTCATGGACACGTCAGGTAAGCAGATCAGCGTGACAGATACCACCGATTCCACGACGCTGGCAATGACGGGGATCAGCAAAAAGGCGAAGTCCTTCTCGTTTGCCATGCCTTCTTCTGATGTGACCATTCTGGCAACATATGAGAATGCATATACCGTCACTCTGGCGGATGACACGACGAAGAGCCTGCTTGACTTTGCAGATACTGCAACAGGAAAGACCACAGAGAATTCCTCTATTACGGCAGAAGCGGGTGACGTGGTAACGCTGGTGGAAACCGTTCCGGCAGGCAGCTATCTTTCTAAGCTGAATATTGTGGAGCATGACACCAATGATTCTGTTCCATCCAAGCCGCTTCTTTCCACGGACGCGCAGGGAAAGACGACGACAGGCGTGACCTTTGTGATGCCGGCCTATAACGTGGATGTTCTGGCGGAATCCTCTGCAATACCAACAGGAAAGCACGCAGTGACACTGAACAGCGGAACCGGCGGAAGCGTGAACTTTGTAGAGGTAGAAACCGACGCAGACGGAAAGCCGGTACAGGATGACAGCGGTGTGCCGGTGATAAAGGAAGATTCCGGAGTAAGCGCAGAGACAAAAAGGATGGTGTCTCAGGGAGAAACGGTCTATTTCAGGATTTCGACGCTGAGTGGCTGTGAACTGAAGGATGGATACCCGCAGGCAAAACCGGACAACGGAGATGCCTGGACTGTGAACAGCGGAATAACGTCCTATGGCGGCGGACTGTACAGCTTCCAGATGGGAGATGCGAATGTAATGGTCTCCGCTCTCTTTACAGAGGGAAATGCCACAAGCAATGCGCACTTTATCCTCAGGGAGAAATACGGCCAGGGCAGCATTCTTGTCAGCAACGTCGGGAATGAGGATCAGCTCCTGCAGGGGGTAGCTGGAGAGAAAATTTCTGTTACAGCGACACCAGCAGACGGATATGCTGTCTCCTCCGCCATCCTTCTTGGCGGAACAAGACAGCAGATCGGGACCATTGATCTGAAGGCAAATGAGGATGGATCATCTTCCGGTACGTTTACGATGCCGGATGAGGACTGCATTGTATATGTAAGCTTCAAACAGGATGCAGAGCACCCATCCCATACGATGACCATAAAGGCAGAGGGGACCGGTACGGGAACTGTCTCTGTGGACCAGATTTCAGCGGAGATCGGTGGAAGTGCATCAGAGACCGTCCGCACCGGAAATGCGGTCACGATTTCGGTGACCCCGGGAGAGCAGACGGTGTCGACCTCACTGGTGCTGCAATATACATCTGATGGAAGTACCGCGCAGGTGCTCTATACAACCTTCCGGGAGTATTATGGCAAGCAGTCGGGAAATACTTACACAGCTGTAATTCCCATGCCGAACGGAGACGTGACGCTTACGGCGGACTTCATGTCTATCGAAGGAATGAGTTACTATCCGGTCACCACCACACAGCAGGGAAGTGGAACGACAGATATTCAGATCGCTGAAGGCGGCGGCATTCCGCAGGCTGTACTTCCGGGTACAACGGTGACAGTCAACGCAGCAGCTGAGGATCAGAGTGCAGACTATGTGCAGTCTGTCACGCTGCTTGACGCAGATGGAAAGACTCTGCAGGCCATTTATACTGACGATGGTTCTGAAAATGGATCGGTATCCGGTACCTTTACGATGCCGGAGCAGGCAGTGGTGGTCAATACCGTCTTCGCACAGAAGGAGACGCTGGACAAGGATGGAGAGGATTATCTGATCAGCAGCTACGATGACCTTGTCCTGATGGCGAAGAATATTCAGTCTGCCCCTGATCAGTATGCATCCGCATCCTATCGGGTGACACAGGACATCGACTGCGGCGGAAAGGCGTGGACACTGCCGATCGGAACGCAGGACCATCCCTTCAACGGGACCTTTGAGGGAAATGACTATACCATATCAAACCTGAGTATCAATGGGAGCTCCTCGGAGTCAGCGAATTCCAGCTATACCAGAGAAATGGGACTGTTTGGGGTGATCGGCGAGAAGGGAGTGGTTCGGCACACATCCATTCTGGACTTTACCTGGTCCTCACTTTCCTCCTATGCAGGAGGACTGGCGGCAATTAACCAGGGACTTATTGATTACTGCTCGGTCGGCATCAACATCGGAGGTACTGGTGATGAGGCTGGAAACGTGGACAGTGATGTACCGTTCTCCGCATCTCAGGCTGTGATCTCGGGAATCGATGTAGCGGGCGGCATAGTGGCCCTGAACCAGGGTATTATCAGAAACACCAGGAACAACGCCATTGTGACCGGCGGAGAGAAGACCGGCGGCTATGGAGCAACGATTGCCGGCGGTATTGCAGGAATTAACGAAGGAACCATCACCAACTTCTATAATCTCGGTCATATATTCGGATCAGAATATGAGGGCGGCGCTGCAGGAGAGAACATTGCGCTCTATGACGATGGTAAACAGATAGAGGGTACCGGTGTCATTTCCTACGGTTATATCGGATGGGCGCTGGAAACCGGAGATAACAAGGAGACAACCGGGCAGGTTGTCGGGAATGCACTCAGCACAGATATGACAGA
>JAJGAH010000170.1 GCA_020844525.1 Eubacterium sp. | reverse complement strand
TCATGCCGAAGTTGAACACATTGTCATACTTCAGGAAATTCGTCTCCCCGATCAGTGCCCCGATCTGCATCAGGGCGTCATTGCAGGAATATTTAACCGCTTCATCTACCGTGACCTGACCATGCGCACCCTCACATGCAATATACTTATCAGCTACCTGCTGCCCGCCATCGCAGTAAAAGGTGGAGTTGTCATTCAAAACACCGGTAGAGTATCCTTCTGCAACAGTAATCGGCTTAAAAACAGAACCCGGCTCATAGGCATTCGAAATTGTAAAATTCTGCCACAGTTCGCTAAGCGCATCCATCATGTCGTCGTTGCTCATCGCGCTGATCTTCTTCTGCGAATAGAAGGGGGTCAGGTCTCTCGGATTGTTCAGATCATACCATTTATCCGAATCCATCCCCAGAACCTCTCCGTTGTTCGGATTCATGACTACAACGCCGATATTCTGCGCACCGTTATTCTTGTTGTCGTTATCCGCCAGCTCGTTTTCAAACTGCTCGAGGGCGTTCCGGATAATCTGCTGAACATTGACATCTATGGTGGATACAACATTGTATCCGTCTTTTGCAGCAATCGTTGTCTGCTGCACATCCGCATCATCAGTGTAATAACCGTAACGGCGTCCATCCGTCCCATTCAGAATATCCGAATAATATCCCTCAATGCCCCAGTCCGCCGTAGTTCCATCATAGGTGAAACCGATGGTGTCGCAGGCCAGCGAATCCAGAGGATACTCTCTGACATAATCCTCCTCAAACCAGACACCCTTTACATTTTCCCGTTCTTCCTTTTCACTCTCCGAGAGATTTTTATTTTCATCGCTGGTAACATCAATGTAATTTTCGAATTTCTGCTTGTCGGAAATTGAAAGACCTTTTTTCAGGATCTGGTACTGGCTGTTCTGCGTGGCTTCGTCAGTCAGAAGTTTCCGCAGCGTTGTCTCATCAAGACCCAGAACGTCTACCAGTGCCTTGATCGTCGGCTCCAGGTAAGCCTGACTCGTTGTGCCATCGAGACCGCTCACCTCTGTGTTCACAACCTTGCAGTCCAGAATAACATTGTAGACCTTTTCACTGGTTGCCAGAAGCGTCCCGTTCCGGTCTGTAATGTCGCCTCTGCGATACGGTATGGTCGTACTGGAATACTGCTGCTGCGCCTGTGTCTGCACGATGCGCTCATACTGCTCGCCATTGGAGGCATTGATCAGGGTAATCCGGACTGCAAGCCCCACCAGGCAGACAACCACAGCCAGAAAAAGTACGGCCAGCTTCTTGCTGGTCTTTGAACTGATGCGTCTCTGGCGCATACGGCGCATCCTTCTATTTTCATCAGACTCATGTTGGGATGTTCTTTTTGTCAAGGCAGAATCTCCTTCTATAAAAAAACAGAATAAACTGCATAAGTCAAAAAAACAGCATAAACTGCATAAGTCTTCACAGTATTTATGCAGTAAAAAGATCAGAACCATATGAACTAATCTGAAAAGCCGCAAACACGTCCATCATGGCGCGTCTTCTCAGATCAATTCACATGGTTCTGAAATTATAACACAATCATTTCAGCTTGTCGCATACCTGTTGACAGTCTTCCTGATTCCTCCGGTATTCCAACAGCCTTTCAGGTCACTGTCCGTCATCAGAAACGCTCTGATACTGGCGCACATAGCTCTCATCTTCTGTATTGTAGTACCGGATCTGAGATTCTGTCGCATAGTGCATGCCCAACTTGTTCAGAGCTGTATCCCGCACATCATCCATGGATACAGATGCCATCGTTTCCTTGTAATAGGCATCATTGTCTGCTTTCAGCTGACTGAGCGTATTCTCCATGGAAGCAATCGTCTCTGTCTGATTGGTCAGATCAGAGCGCAGCTGCAGATAGTGGATGCAGAGGAAAACCGTAGCAATGCAGACAACAGATAAAAACAATACATAACCCGCGCTCATGTTCCTGGCTCTGGCACGATTGATCCTTGTGCGTCTGCTCACTTTAGGCTTTGCCTTCTCGATAATGTCCTCCGCAGTCTCTTCCTCCAGACTCCGGACCGCATTACCATCCTCGTATGATTCCTGCAGTCTGTAATACTTTACCGAACCCGATCTTATCGAATTTACCCTTCTTTTTGCACTTGTATATGTTTTCGAACTTCTTCTGGCCATCAATCCACCCTGTCTTTTACGGGATTATCTTTTTAGAATATCACTTCGCGCTTCTTTTTTCAAAGACTCTGAGCTTTGCGCTCTTTGAACGCGGATTTTCTTCCATTTCCTCTGCCGTTGGAACGATCGGCTTTCGTGTAACAACAAATCCCTTTGACTTTCTCCCGCAGACGCAAACCGGAAACTGCGGTGGACAGATGCAGGGATTTTCATTCTTTTTGAAATGGTTCTTTACAATACGGTCCTCCAGTGAATGAAAGGTGATCACGCAGATTCTGCCGCCTTCATTCAGAAGCCCGATCATACTGTCCAGGGAATCTCTGAGTACATCCAGCTCCCCGTTTACCTCGATCCGTATTGCCTGGAATGTGCGCTTCGCCGGATGTCCTCCGCCCGCTCTCATTTTTGCAGGGATGGAGGCTTTGATGATGCCGGCCAGCTCTCCTGTTGTCCTGATCGGCTTTTTTTCACGTTCCTGACAGATGTGCTTTGCGATATTCTCCGCAAATTTCTCTTCGCCATAATCACGAATCACATGATACAACTGCTCTTTGCTGTAGGTATTTACGACCGTGTAAGCAGAAAGCTCCTGCCTCTGGTCCATTCGCATGTCCAGAGGAGCGTCTGCCCGGTAGGTAAAGCCACGGCTTGAATCATCCAGCTGGTGCGAAGATACGCCGAGATCCAGCAGAATACCGTCTACGCCGGTGATTCCGCAGTCGGCCAGCATGCTCTTCATGTCGTGATAGTTGCCCCGGAGAATCGTTACGCGGTCCTTATATTCCATAAGCCGGTTCCCTGCTGCTTCTATCGCGTCCGCATCCTGATCGATCCCGATGATTCTTCCTCCCTCTGTAAGATGCCTGCAAACTTCCAGTGCGTGGCCGCCACCCCCTAATGTGCCGTCCACGTAAATTCCGTCTGGCTTTATGTTCAGATAATCTATGGTTTCGTTTAACAGTACTGATTTGTGACTGAATTCCATACTCAAAGCTCCTGCGTCAGATTCAGATGGACACTCCAATATCCTGCAGTCCCTTCGCGATGGCATTCATGTCCTCAAAGTCATTGTTATCCGCCCATCGATCTTTGCTCCAGACCTCTATGCGATCCAGGTTCCCGGCCAGAATCACATCTTTCTCCAGACCAGCATATTCCCGCAGCGTTCCCGGCACGAGAATTCTCCCCTGCTTGTCCAGTTCGCAGCCTGTTGCTCCACTGACAAAGAAACGGGTGAAGGTTCTTGCATCTTTACTTGTAAGTGGCAGCTTGGCAAGCTTCTCCTCAAAGGCTTTCCAGGATGCAGCCGGATAGATGGACAGGCATCCGTCCAGTCCTCTTGTCAGGACAAAGCTCTCCCCCAGCTCTTCCCTGAATTTGGACGGGATGATCAGTCTTCCCTTGCTATCGATTGTATGACTGTACTCTCCCATAAACATAGAATCATTAACCTCGCCCGTGATTTGATTCTGGCTGTGCGCTCCCACTTTTCGCACGAACGGGGATTTTCGCCCCATTTCCCACCACAATCCACCACATTTCACCACTTATGGTTTCATTTTAGCGTTACGTCCTATAAAAATCAACAGCTTTTCAGAGAAAATTGTGTGAAAAAAAAGTGGAGGTGATGTGACAGACGGACGCCCCGGTCGAGGGGTTCTGCGCAGGCACGTCGTCTTATCTCATTTCACATCGAACCATCTGCACGCCCTTCGAGGCTTCAAAAACCGTGTCGCCATCTCCGGGCGGCAGGTTCGATGTGAAATTTCGAACGACTTCCTATTGCCTGCTGCAGAACCCCTCGCCCGGGGCTGGCCGCAAAAAAAAACAGGCCCCTGAGCGGGGCCGTAATATCTCGATATTTATTTTTTGGGGATTCTGTGATGCTTTCCTGGTATCTGTCGTTTACAAATTCTGAGATCCATTTTCGATATCTGCCACTTGCGAATTCTGAGATGCTTTCCTGACAGCTGTCATTTGAGAGTTTGAGATACTCTTCTGAATCCCTGTGTACATGTAGAGCGGTAACAGATAATGTATACTGCAGCCTTACATAGTTTCCAGATCGGGGAGTACGTCAGATGAACGGTCTCATCCGGGAAGGTTGGTGTCAGGGGATTTTTCAAATCGGCATGCAAGGCGGCAAATGTCTCACCCGGGAAGGTCGGGGATCAATTCGACGTAGAGCTGATCAAAATCCTTCCCAAGCCGTGTGCGGATGGCATCCCGGACCAGTCGGAGGTGATGGAGAACAACCACATCGGATTCGCTATCGATATAGATCTCCACCCAGGTTTTTCTGCCGGTCTGGATCACCTCGAGGAATTTGATGCGGCAGGAGTATTTTTTCAGCTCCTCTTCTGCGACCTTCCGGACTTCTTCTACAGTTTCCGGTGGTGCCGAGAACAGAAGAAGGTTTCTTGTGTTGGCGATGATTTCCCGGATGGGCCGGATGATCAGGACAACAGCCATCACCGATGCGATGACCGGGTCCATGTAGGGGATCAGAAAGGCGTAGGGTGTCTTTTTCAGAAGTATTGCGAGCAGAAATGCCAGTGCCAGACCTGCACTGGTATACACATAAATCTTCCAGGAGAATATCTCTGCTTCGATGATCATAGATTCGTATTTTCTGCTCAGATATTTCAGTACGAGGCACATGGTAAGCGTGCCGATGCTGGAGATCATCTCATACAGGAATACTGTTCCTGCGTTGATCGTATGTCCACCGTGAAGTATCGTCACCACGTTATCATACAGCAGCACAACATCAACGACGACCAAGGCAAGATATTTCATGATGATGAACAGGGATTCCACCTGTCCGTACCCATATGGATGGCGTTCTGACTCCGGCTTGTACAGATATGGTATCAGGAACATCAGAGGACCGATGAGGATTACATCCACAAAGTCGAAGACAAAGTCCATCAGGACCGCCCTGGATCCGGCAATCAGAAAGATCAGAAACTCTGCAGCGGCGAAGCCTACGGTTCCAAGAAAAGATATGCGCATCGCAAGCTTTTCGATTTTTAGTTTTTTCTCTTGCATACAGGAGTCTCTACTTTCCTTTTTGAGCCTTATTTAAGAAGCCTTGTTTATGGAATGTTTCAATAATAGAATGCTCTGCCTGATGGATGTTCCGTTGGCCGAATGTTCTGTCTGTATAGTATATGAAGAATATCGATGTTTAATGGATTGTCGATGTTTTATAGATCATCGATGTTTTATGGATTGATGTGATTTTTTAGTCTTCCTTGCCGGCTGTGCCTGCAAGCACATGGGCCAGGACGCTGTCATGTGCCTGTTTTTCGAATCCGTCGTCCAGCGGTTCCAGGTCGAAGCTGCCGTATTTGCGCTCCAGTGCGGTTTTGAGCAGAAAATCACAGAACTCAGGATTTTTCGGAAGGATCGGGCCGTGGCTGTAGGATCCGAATACGTTCCGGTAGCGGACACCCTCTGTCTGGTCCTCTCCGTTGTTGCCACAGCCTTTCAGAATGGTTCCGAGTGGCTTTACGCCTTTTCCCAGATAAGTTCTGCCGCTGTGGTTTTCAAATCCCACTACTGTGCTTCCGCCGGATTCCTGACCAAGCCTGAAAGCATAGTTGTCTATCATTCTTGTGCTTCCGCCCTTTGTATAAAAGTCTACCGCGCCAAGGAATTCACACCTGACGCCGTCTGCGGTCTCGTAGTAATGACCAAGCATCTGATAACCACCGCAGATGCACAGAAATGTTTTGCCGTCCTCAATGGCAGACCGGATTGCATCTGCTTTTCCGGACTTCAGATCTTCAAGCAGGACTTCCTGCTCGAAGTCCTGTCCTCCTCCGATAAAGAAAAGGTCATAACCCGAGAGATCCTCCTG
>JAJGAH010000169.1 GCA_020844525.1 Eubacterium sp. | reverse complement strand
CCTCAGCCACCCGCTCCGCGCCCTTATTGATAACCAGGAAATTCATCAGGACGATGATCAGGTAGATGATCAGTCCGACGACGACGTTCCCCCGCAGCACGAAGTCACCAAATGCCTTGATTACCTTACCGGATGATCCGCCGTTAGTCAGGATATTCCGCGTGGTTGATACATTGATTCCCAGCCGGAAAAGCGTTGTGATCAGCAGCAGTGTGGGAAAGATAGAAAACTCCAGGGGCTCATGAATGGACATGGTTATGATGATGATCATCATGGAAATAGCCATATTCAGCAAAATGAAGACATCAATCAGCCCCGGCGGAATCGGAATGATCATCATAAGTACAATGACCAGAACCATCAGGATGACTGAATTGGACAATATTTTTTTGATGATATTCTTCATATTTCCGTCTTCCCGCCTTCATCAATGCTTCAATCAATGAACTGATACACCTGATGCCTGCCGCATCAGATAACAAATAAATTAAGCACCTGATACTGCCTCTTTTACAGCCTCGTCAGGTTACTTATCAAAAATGTCAGCCCGATTCTCCTGCTTGTAAATATAAACCAGAAGCTCGGCTACGGCACTGTAATACTCTGCCGGAATTTCCATATTCAGCTCACAGGAGGCATACAATCCTCTTGCAAGCTCCTTATTCTCCACCCACGGAATGTGGTTCTGCTCTGCGACACGAATAATCCGCAGCGCAACCGCGTCCAGTCCTTTTGCCAGGACAATCGGTGCGGCAGAACGCTCGGGATCATATTTCAGTGCAACGGCTACATGTGTCGGGTTTCGTACGACAACGTCCGCCTGCGGCACCTGCTGCATCATGCGGCGCTGTGCGATCTCTCTCTGCTTCTTTTTGATTCTTCCCTTGATTTCAGGGTTGCCCTCCTCCTGCTTGAATTCATCCTTTACCTCCTGCTTGGTCATCATCAGATCACGGCTGTGCTGCCATTTCTGAAACGCCCAGTCTACCGCTGCAATCGCGGCAAAGGCAAGAATAATACGGAACAGAAGTCCGAAAAGCATGCGAAACATGAGTATCTCGGATCCCGGAACAGATACGTCAATCATCTGGGCTATTGTGTAGACGTCGCTCTTTAGCGTGACAAATACAAACAGCACCAGGATGACAACCTTCGCCAGGTTTTTCAGCAGCTCCATCACGCCGCGAAGTGAAAAAAGCCGCTTGAAGCCGTTCAGAGGGTTCATTCTGCTGAATTTAGGCTGCAATGCCTTCTTTGAGAAATTGAACCTTGTCTGTACCCCTCCGCCAACGATCTCTATCACAGCTATGACCAGTGCAACCGGGAGGGCTGTCACAGCTGCAGCCCGGATGAAACTGACTGCCAGATGCCCGGAGATTGCCTTCGCCGGGTCACCCTGTATAAGCTGAAGAACATCAAGAAGAAACTGCCGGATCACCTGACGAATGGATGAGATTCTCGCCCGCAGAAGAATGGTGCCTGCAAGAAGAACAAGAACCGTCACAATGTCTCTGCTCTGAAAGACATTACCCTCTTCCCGTGCCTCTCGCAGACGTTTCGCGGTCGGTTTTTCGGTTTTGTCGTCATTTGCCACCCGGTTCTCATCTCCTTCCCGGCCCTGTCAGCCCACACCACAAAAAAATCAAAACCTGAGAATGATCCGGATTACCCGGGCATCATAAGTGTCACTATCTGATCCAGCTTCTCAAACATCAGATTCCATGTCTGATCAATCACAGAAGACATCGGCACAAACAGAAGAAACAGCATAGCCAGCCCGGTAATCAGCTTGATCTGGAAGCTGACTGCAAAGATATTGATCTGGGGAATAAAGCGCATCATGACTCCGATGGCTGTCTCCGTCAGCAGTTCGATGACGATGATCGGCATTGCGAACTGTGTTCCAATCACAATACACTGGCAGAAATACGCCAGGATGAATTCCGGAAGCTTCGGAGAAATCGTAACCTGTCCGAAGGGAATGGTCTTCGCAGTGCCAAATACAATCTGCAGAAACCGGAGATGTCCTCCATTTACCATAAAGACCAGCATCATGAACATATAATAGATCTGTGTAGACACGGTCATCTGTGTATTACTGGCCGGATCATATACCTGCGCCATGGACAGGCCCATCATATAGTCAATAATCGCCGTTCCAAACCGGATCACGAGAATCGCCAGCTGCATGCCAAAACCAAGCACGAAGCCAAGCATCAGCTCCTTGATGGCCATGACCGCAAACTCCAGAGTCGAGTCCGGCGCTTTGGCCAGGACTCCTCCGGTCCATACATAAAGCATCAGGGAACATGCAAAGGTCAGTGCTCCCCTTACAAGGGGAGGAACCTCATTCCTTCCGAATATCGGATTAAAGGCTATTGCCCCGGACATCCTCATCAGGATCAGGCCAAACAGAAACACCATCCCTCTATCCTCCTGCAATCATGCGCAGAATATCCTTGAAAAAATCCTGCAGTGTTACCAGAATGGTGCTGCCCAGTATAAAAAGCATTGCTACAATTCCCACCAGCTTCAGCACGAACATCAGGGTCTGTTCATTGATCTGCGTTGCCGCCTGAAAAATGGCAAGCACCAGTCCGATCAGCGCACTGACCAGCAAAAAAGGCAGGGCTATCTGCAAGGCTGTCATCAGCGTCTTGCGAACCACATCTATCACTTCAGCATTTGTCATCGATTCCGGCCCCTTTCTGCGCATCGGCTCCTGCGCCATGCTGCAGGCTGCTGTCTTACACTCAAAACCACATCTGAAATATGGAGTCTCACCTTACGTGTGGAAGCTTGAAATAATCGTGGAAAACAGAAGATCCCATCCATTGACAGAAACAAACAGCAACAGCTTGAATGGCATGGATACCATCGTAGGCGGCATCATTGCCATTCCCATGGACATCAGCGTCGTAGCCACCACAATGTCGATCAGAAGGAATGGAAGGTACAGCAGAAACCCTGCCATGAAGCCTCTCTTCAGCTCACTGGTCATGAAAGCCGGGGTCACGACGGTCAGCGGATACTGTGTCGGATCATCCAGCTTCTCTGTTCCGGACATCTCGACAAACTTGTTCAGCGTCTTCTTCTCCGTGTTCTTCAGCATGAATTCCTTCATCGGCACCTGCATCCGCTCGATCGCCTCCTCCTGGGTGATCTCTCCGCGCTGATACGGCTGATAGGCCGTTTCGTTCACCTTTGCGATCGTCGGGCTCATGATAAACAGCGTCAGAAACAGAGAAATACCTGCGAGTACAATATTCGGCGGCGTCTGCTGCACACCCAGCGCGCTGCGGGTAAACGAAAGGATGATAATGATCCGCACAAAGGATGTCATCATGATCACAATCGAAGGAAGCAGCGCAACCAGCGTCAGCGTATAGAGCATATTCAGTGTCGGTGTACTTCCCCCGTTCAGACCGTTGAGCAGATCTGTGGTTGTCTGGATTCCCTCCATTTCAGTTATCCTTCTTTCCGCCGGTTATGCCGGTATATTTTTTGAGATTATACAGGAAAGCGCTCTTGAAATCCGGAGGACCATCCGTGCCTCCGGAAGAATTGTCCTCCTCTTCGGAAAAATCCCCGAGCTCCGCAATCAGACTGACCTTTCCGCTTGCAGACCCAAGAAGAAAATACCGCTCCTGCACCCGCAGAATCAAAAGGCTCCGGTCCTGACCGATGACCGTCTGATCGATCACCTCCATATATTTTCCCTTCTGCTTCCTGTTCCAGGTCTTCCCGAGAAAACGGCTGCAGAACCAGGCCAGGACAAGGATCAGGATACAGACCAGTATCGCTATGACTTCCCTCATCCCTGATTCTCCTTCGTGATTTCGTGATTCAGAATTTCCGTAATACGAATACCGAAATTGTCCTCAACTACAACAATGTCTCCATGGGCGATACATTCGCCGTTTACATAGAGATCGGCCTGCTCACCGGCCATCTTGTCCAATACGACCAGGGATCCCTGCGTCAGGTCCAGAATATCCTTGACCGGCTTGCGTGTTCTTCCAACCTCGACGGAGATTTCCAGCGGCACACGCATCAGCATCTCCTTGTTCTCCGGATTCTCATCACCATCATCCGGAAGATCTACATATTCCGGCTCCTTCATGGACCGCAAAATTCTATTTTTATTGTGCGCCGTATTCTTTTCCTGCTTATCCGCCGCGGCATCACGTGATGAAGCTTCCCGCAGGGCCTCCAGCTCCGCTTCTCTTGCCTGGGCCGCTTCCTTGTTCTCCTCATGGATCTCCCGGATCAGCTCCATCATCGCCGTCTGAGACTGCTGCATGGCAGAAAGAATAGAAGCCATCATCGGATCCGGCGCGGCGTATACAGGAGCAGGCTGTCCTGAGGACTGCTCTACATAAGGCTGGCCCTGCTGTGGCTGTGCTTCAGCAGCTGATGGTGTTGCAGCTGATGCAGGATGCGGCGCGGCAGCTGATGCTGATGGAATGGGTGCTTCTGCAGATGGTACTGATGCAGCCGGTGCTGGTGTAGAAGGTGCTGATGCAGAAGGTGCTGCCGTTGTCTCCGGAGCAGTACCTGCATCCTCTGTCCGCAGCTTTGCCATCAGGGCATCCATCTCCTCCTGGCTGAGAGAGCGGTTGCCACTGCTGTGTTTCTGAATATCCTGGAACTGCCTTTTTGCCTCCTCATCGGAGATCTCAGCCTCCTGGGCTGGAGACGGAGCAGGGGCTGTGTTCTCTTCAGCGGCTTCCTGCGATTGCGATTCCTGTTCCTGCGTCTCACCCCGCAGACGGGCGAGAAGCGCATCTGTCGCATTCTGATCAAGTGGTTTGCCGCTATCGCTTCCACCTGCCTGGGCTGGTTCTGTTTCCCCTGCAGCAGCCGTATCTGTGCCGGTTCCCTGTGTATCCGTGCTCTCTACGTCAGTCTTCTCTGCAGCGGCCTGCTTTGCACCTGCATCTTCTGCACCTGCTTCTTCTGCGTCCACCATTTCATCATCCGCATCAGCAGAAGAACCCAGGCTTGACGCGTAAGGCTCCAGCAGCTTCTTTGCCAGTGAAACAGACATGATATTCAGGAATTCGCTGCTCAGCTTATCCCCGATTTCCAATTTGAAGCGAACAACAACCTGTTCCTCATTATTCGGAAAATATTTCTCCTTAAATGCCTTTTCGTTCTGGATCTCAAACGAAACAGGGGTAGAAATGTTTACCGGATAACCAAGGAATTCCGACAGCGCCGTTGCAGATGACCCCATCATCTGATTCATAACCTCACGGATGGCGCTTTCGTTCATCTCATCCAGCACAAACTGGTCGGCAGGGATCTCCATACCCATCATCATTCCGACAATGATGCGCACATCATCCCGGCTGAACATCATAATGTTTCTGCCGTGCAGTCCGTCTACATAGGAAATCTCCACGCCAACTGCCGGCTCGAAATCCCGGAATTCAAACTGCGACCGCGACTCCACACTGACCGTCGGTGCGGTGATTTTGGTTGCCGTACCCAGCATTGTAGAAACAGCTGTAGCTGAAGCACCGATGCTGATGTTCATAATCTCACCGATCGCATCCAGCTCCATACTATTAAAAACAGTCGTGCCCATCTATTTCCCTCTCCCTTTCCCCTTCTTTACATCAAAGCAGTCCTGCTTTACTTACCGATTTCTTCTGCCTTGGCAATCATCTGCTTCATCGCATTCAGGGCGGTTACATTTGCCTCATAGGAACGCGTCGCTGACATGGAATCAACGGTTTCCTTTAATACATCAACATTCGGCATTTCTACATACCCATCCTGGTCGGCATCAGGATGGGACGGGTTGTATACCTTCTTGAAGGATCGTGTATCCTCTACAATCTGCCCGACACGGACACCTCGTTTGCCTGAGCTTATGACAGTCTGCCCTGTTCTTGCCTGCCGCAGTGCATTCGCAAAGGATGTATTCTGCCCATAGCTTTCAAGGACCACATCCTTACGGCGATAGGGTCCGCCCGAGGCGGTTCTGGTCGTATCCACATTTGCAATATTTTCGGCGGCGACATCCAGTCTGACCCTCTGTGCGCTCATACCGGAAGCACTGATATCAAATGAATCCAGAAATGACATACCTTGTTCTCCTTATC
>JAJGAH010000168.1 GCA_020844525.1 Eubacterium sp. | reverse complement strand
GGACCTGTTTATCATCACAAACTTCAACAAGATGATGGTTGCCTTTCATGTGGACAGTATCGAGGGCATCAGCAGAATATCCTGGAAGAATATCAGCAAACCGGATAAGACCCTGGAAAATGGCGAGGACAGTGTGGCAACCGGAATTGCACAGTGTGATGATGAGCTGGTGACGATCCTTGACTTTGAGAAAATTGTCGCGGAGATTGCACCGGAGACATCCATCAAGATTTCCGAGGTTGAAGAGATGGGACCGCGTGAGGACAGCACATCTCCGATTGTCATTGCAGAGGATTCGGTACTTCTGCAGCAGATGGTACGCGCTTCTCTGGAGAAGGCCGGATACAAGGAAATTACGATATTCAACAATGGAAAGGAATGCTGGGATTATCTGACAGGGATTCGGAATGACGCAGATCTGTATGACAAGGTGAATGTCATCATTACGGACCTGGAGATGCCTATGATGGACGGACACCGCCTGACGAAGCTGGTGAAAACGGATGAGAAGCTGAAGAATATTCCGGTTGTGATCTTTTCGTCCCTGATTAATGAGCAGATGTTCCTGAAGGGCAAGGAGGTGGGAGCCGATGAGCAGCTTTCCAAGCCGGAGATCGGGCACCTGGTTCAGGTTCTGGATGAACTGATCCGACGTTTCCGTGAGCAGAGGGCAAAAGGATTTCAGAACAGTTGACTGACCCGAAGAAGAGAGAGCATTGCTATGGCAGAAAAGCAAAGAAACCTGAAGGGTGCGGGGACACACTCCTGGAGCGAATATCTGGATGATGAGATTGCGATTACGGAAGAAAACCGGGGCAATATGGCAACTGATTCCGTTCCGTTACCATCATCAGAACAGCAGGCGGCACCACAGTCCTCTGCCAGGACGCCGGCAACGCCTAAGCCAAGGGCACATATGATCCGGGTAAGCCATACCTCCGGTGCAAAGGTTACCGTCGTGGATGAGACTTCCGTTTCGGATCAGATCTCAGAGGTAATCCGGGGCAATCTGGAGAAAAATCTCGATGCAAGCATATTTGGTGAGGAAGGCAGCGACGGTTCGCGCTCTGAAGGATTCCACGTAGTCAATGTGAATACAGAAATCATGAAGCATAAGCATGTACTTGATATGATGCGCCGGATGGGTATGTGTACCTGTGAGCGCTGTCAGGCGGATGTGCTGGCGCTTACGCTGTCTCTGCTGCCCTCTAAATACTGTGTCATGTACGACAGGAACGCGTCTCCCACAGTGAGCAGATATGAAGTCAGACACAGAAATGAGATCGACAATGCGATAATGAAGGCATGCACCACCGTCCGAGATCATCCCCATCATCCGGGAAAGGAACGTGCGCAAGTATAAGCAATTTCATCATGAGCAATTATGTATAAGCAAATTCATCATAAGCAATTATTATAATTGAGTTACAGGCCGAAAAAGCCCCTGATACAGTATGTCATACTGTGCCGGGGGCTTGATTTTTTTGTGTGGACCTTATACGTGTCCTGCTCTTATGAAAAGGGGGCTTTCTGACGATATTGAAATAAAGTAAAGTCATTAAGCAGCATTTAGCCGTTTGTAATTTGTACGGTGGTCAGGAGATATTATGAAAGTATCATCAAGCAGCTCCACATCTTCAACGTCCAGTCTGGGCAATACGGATTTACAGGGATTTGGCGGTCTGGTCTCAGGAATTGACAGAGACAGTCTGATTGAGCAGATGACGAGTGAAACCAGTACGAAAATCACGAAGCAAAAGCAGGAGATTACAAAGGCAGAGTGGAAGCAGGAGGCCTATCGCAACATTTCCGATCAGGTCCTGAATCTGGAAGATGAATATCTTACATTTTCGTCCGGGACAGCCTTAAAGGACAAATCACTCTATGCAAAAAGCACACTGACGGCTACTGGTAATGAGGACAGTGCAAAGCTGATCAAAGCGAGTGGCATCTCAGATCTTACGGATAATATTTCTATAAGCGCTGTCACGAAGCTGGCGACATCGGCAACACTGGTTTCCGGTGCCAAGGGTTCTACGGCGTCTATAACATCAGGAGATTTAAGGGGTAATGTTACGACAGCCACGATTACACCGGGATCGTCGAGCATTTCCTTCGGTATCTATGATTCTACGAACAGCAAGTTTAATACAAAGGCGACGTTCACATTTCCGACCAGCTACAAGGAAACGGTGGACGGAAAGGAAACGACAAAATCCATAGATTATACGATCAAGGACAAGGGAGAACTGGTCAGCGAGATTAATAAGGCGCTCGACCAGAACCCGGTCAGTCTTGGAAGTAATCTTACACTGAAATTCCAGTATGACAGCACAAACGACAAGGTGTCCATGCAGGTGCTGGAGAAGACCGGAAGTGAGACGAAGGACGTAACTGCATCCGCAACATATCAGATCAAGGCCTCTGACAGTGTACTGACTGCCATGGGTATTGATACAGATGTCTTAAAGAAAGCGGATGCTACAAAGAACTACAGTACGGAGGGATTCTCCTTTTCAGCTTATAACAGTAATATTGCCGACAGTACAAACACGGCAAAGTTCAGCAACACGATCCAGAAGGAGCAGAAATTCGCTGATTATATTGCCGGAAAGAATCTGACCTTTACGTATAGTGGTTCCTCTAAATCAATTTCCCTCAGTGGTACTGAGCTGGGTACTATTGATGCCAGTGCGTCCACGGATGAAACACTGCAGAAGATCGCCGGGCTCTACCAGTCAAAGCTGGACGATGCATTTGGGTCCGGCAAGGTAACGGCATCCTATGACAGTTCCACCGGCGCAATTTCCTTCTCCACGGTCAGCAATACGGAAACACTCAGCATCAGCAGCTCTGACAGCGAGTTTCTGAAGAATATGGGAATTACAAACCAGGCTTCCACCAGAGTGAACCAGAGCAGCAGCATCTGGGAAAATCGTGAAAAGCTTGGCTTCAGTTCGGATATTACCGAGGAGGAACTGAACAAGCAGCTGAGTGACTTTACGATTAACGGAAAGCAGATTTCCGGGATCACGGCCTCCACGACTGTAAGCAGTATGCTGTATAAAATCAATCAGAGTGATGCCGGCGTGAAGGCCACCTATATGAGCGGAAGCAACCAGTTTGCATTAATTGCGACCAGGACCGGATCAGGAAGGCAGATCAAGCTGGGGGACGGTGCAGAGAGTACAATCTTCGGCACAACTGCAACTGAGACAGGCGGTGCCTCAGGGGTGAGCCAGGACGGCCAAGATGCAGAACTGGTATACAATTACGGAAACGGAATCAATCAGACCGTACACAGCAGCACAAATACGTTTCAGATCGACGGATTATCCATAACAGCAAGCGGAACCTTCGGGACGGTTACCGGGTCCGATGGAACGGTCAGCATTGACAGTAGTAAGGCGGTTCGTTTCACCGCATCTGCTGACGTGGATAAGGTGACAGAGAGTGTGAAGAAATTTATTGATTCCTTCAATAAAATCGTCACAGACGTAAACGCACAGGTCCGGACCAGGCCGACCAGTGGATATGATCCGCTGACAGAGGCACAGGAGAAGGAGATGTCAGAGAGTGAGATTACCAAGTGGAATGAGAAAGCAAAGGCGGGAATCTTATACAGCTCCGATGTCATCCGTGACTTCAGCGATTCGCTTCAATCTGTATTCAACAAAATGATCGAGAGCGGTATTAGTTACAATGACATGAAGAAGATTGGTATTTCCATGTCAGATGATTACACAGATGGCGGAAAAATAACATTTGATGAAACAAAGTTCAAGGATGCACTGCAGAATGATAACGAGACCGTACAGAAGGTCATGGCAGGCAGCGGTTCCAGCGTGGGTCTGGCTAAGACAGTAGAAAATCTTCTGACACCATATGCAACACGATTTGCCACCAGAAATGGAAATTCGTATGGCAAGCTGATTGAGGAAGCCGGTTCAGATAAATTGGTTCTGACGAAGGAAAACAATACTATTTATCGCAATATTGAAGAGATGAATGAAAAAGTTACATCTTTGAAATCACTGCTGAAGACAGAACAGGATCGCTATATTAAACAGTTTACATCAATGGAGACATCCATCAACGAGATGAATAATCAGTATGCTTATTTGTCAGGCATTACCGGCTGATTGCATGAAGAATAGGAGAAAGGGCATGAATCCTTATCAGAAATACAAAAATCAAAGTGTGGAATCAATGAGCCAGGGAGAACTTCTCGTATTGCTGCTGAATGAATCAATTAAGGACCTGAAACGTGCTGAACTGTCGCTGCAGGACAAACAGTATGAAAAGTTCAATACAAATATAGATTATTTCCAGAAGATTATACGATATCTGAATCAAACGCTGGATATGGAACAGCCTGTCAGTCATGACCTTCAGAGACTCTATGGATATCTGTTGTTTAATACAGGCCGTGTACTTGCGGGAAGAGAGCGGAAGGCATCGGAGATTCCGGAGATGATTACGATTATGACAGATCTGCGGGATGGATTTGCCGGTGCGAGCAAGCAGACAACCACCTCCCATATTGTAGAGGAAAAAAGGGTAGTCGTATAAAGCTGCGTGGATGGTTTACATGAATGGCACTGTGAATCTGCAGGATTGACGGAACTGATTTTATAAAAAAACTTCAAGTAATAATTGGTTAAAGAAAAGGGCAGATTTTTCTGCCCTTCTTGTTGGTTTAAGAACCGAATGAGAGACAGGAGACGCTCATATGGAGGAAGACAGGAAAGAAAAATTAGCAATTCTGCTTCAGAGGCGGTATAATATTCTGCAGGAATTAAAGCGACAGACAGATGACCTCGGCGAGGCGTTTTCCAGAGATGATGAGGTTTCGGCAAATCTCGTGCTCAGGATGCGCTCAGACCAGTTCAGCCTTTGCGAACAGAACTGGGAGCAGATTCTGATGCTCGGTGAGGAGGACCGGGAGAGCGCTATGCTGGTGAATCGTCTGGTCCGGTCAGACCCGGAAACGGTTCAGGCAGAGGATTCCACGGAGGAGAAGATTCTGAATCTGCGAAGGCGTATTCGCCTGCTGATTCATCAGATTCAGGAAAAAGACCGGATGATCAGTCTTAGAAATGCACATGAAGCATCTGCCTGGTATAAGGCAGAACATCCGGAAGAGGCAGGAGAGGTAACCAGGTGAGTCATAGCTTATTTGAGGGGCATTATCTGATTAATCTGATTGGGGGAATTATCAGGCAGAATAATATTTATCCGACACATTCCCACAAGGTGAACTGGGAGCGGGTTTACCGTCTGGCAGATTACCATAAGGTCGCAAATATCGCCTATCTTGGACTGCTGGGTGCATCCGAGGAGATGGATCAGGACTGGAAGGAGTGCTTTTTCCGCAGATATCAGCAGGCATTATTTTACAATGGCATTTATGAGTCGGCAGAGGCTGATGTATTGGGCATACTGGATGTGAACAGGATTCCCTGCACGGTATTGGCCAGTTCATCTGTCCGGGAATTTTATGCAATCCCGGAAACTGCCGGGAATGCAGCTCTGCAGCTTCTGATAGAAGGGGAGGGCTATATTCCTGCCAGAAATTTTCTCATAGACCATGGCTATGAGAGTACAGAATTTTATGGGGATTATGGTGAGCACATGGAAAATGCCGCTGGGTTTTGTGTGGATCTGTTCCGTCAGCTCCCGTTTGAGACCGATACATTCCAGAGCACGATGAAAAAGCTGCTGGAGGGCTCTTATCCGGATCCGCATTTTCATGGCATTAACGGACTTTCCATGGAATATGGTTTTATTTACTGCATGGCAGTAACCGTATATCAATATTGCAGAGACAGGCTCACGATCCGCCGCCTGCTGGATACTTATCTGATGTACTGCGGCTATCGGGATGAGATGGACAATGCCCTTGTGCAGGACTGGTTTCGGAGAATGGAGATTGACCAGATCACAGTGGCGCTTCTCCATATCGCTGCGATGTGGTTTGGCAGTCGGGATGATGATCTGATCAATGCGCCCAAGGACAGTTTTCAGACGTATGATGAGATTGAGGCAAGGATTCTCTCCAATGGTCTGAGCACGTCAGAGCATGAAATAGTGCAGGTACTGCAGGTTCGCGATCAGATTCACAAATATAGGGAAA
>JAJGAH010000167.1 GCA_020844525.1 Eubacterium sp. | reverse complement strand
CTTCCTGCCTCTCTGTCTGATCTCAGATATCTGTCCTTACCTGGTTCTGGATGCCATCCGAAGCAGCATCTCCCTGAGGAACTCCTTCTCACCAGGAAGGGTGTCCAGAAGCCGCACTGCCTCCTTTGTCAGCTCCTGCACTGTTTTCGCAGACTGCGTGGTTCCCTGCAGCGTGACATAGGTTGTCTTGTCATTCTTCCGGTCTGAATCAATAGGCTTTCCCAGCTGTCCGGTCGTACTGGTCACGTCCAGGATATCATCCTGGATCTGAAAGGCCAGACCGATCCGTCTTCCGATTTCCTCCATACAGCTGACTTCATCCTTTCCGGCACCGGCAAGCACCGCACCGATCATCAGCGGCGCCTCAATCAGCGCCGCCGTCTTGTGGAGATAAATATAATCCAGCTCATCCTGGTCCAGCGGACACATACCGTCCTTGTCGTTCTCCACGTCGACGCTCTGCCCGCCAAGCATGCCGAATAACCCGGACTTGCCTGCGAGAATCCGCAGTCCCTCCACAACCCGCTCTGTCTCTTTGGTAAGACCAAAGGCCTGAAGCGCTGTCTCATAAGCGAAATTCAAAAGGGCATCACCGGCCAGAATGCCGATTGCCTCCCCGAAGACAGCATGTGTGGTCCTGTTTCCTCTGCGCAGCTCGTCATTATCCAGGGCCGGCAGGTCGTCGTGTATCAGGGAGTGGGTATGAATCATCTCGATTGCCGCCATAAAAGGCTCTACCACCGCTTCATGGCCGCCATACATCCGATAGCTCTCCTGCATCAGGATCGGCCGGATTCTTTTTCCACCGATCCTGATACTGTAGTCCATCGCCTCTGCCAGTCTGCCCGGAACTGCCTGTTCGCCGGGAAGATACTCTGAAATAATCTCATTCGCCCTGGCATGGCGCTCTCTCAGTTCCTGTTCAAAATTCACTCAGCTCACCCGCCTCATTGATCTGCAGCATCTTCTTTTCCACGGTATCGATTTTCTCCCTGCTGGACTTCAGAAGGTCCATGCCCTGCTTATACAGACTGAAGGATTCCTCAAGCGGGATTTCCCGGTCCTCCAGCTTTGCGATCAGCGCATCCAGCTTCTGAAAAGATTCCTCCAGGGTAAGCTCTTTTTTGGTGTCCCCGGATGAGCTGGTATTGTTTTCTTCCGTTGGTGTCTGTTTTTTAATATCGGACTCCATCAGATTTCTCTCCTTCTCTTTTCTGTTGCGAGAACTTCACTATGTATGATTCCATCCGTCACCTGCAGTACCAGATGATCTCCCGGCTTTACCTGCTCTGTCTGATAGATATTTCTGCCCTGCGCGTCCTCCGCATAGGAATACCCCTGATTCAGCTTCCGGATCGGCGAAAGCCCATCCAGCTGCCGGATCCGGAGATCAAGCTGATGCCTGCGGTCCTCCAGAATCCGCTGCGGACGGTCTTCGATTGCACGAAGCCTTTCATTCCACCGTCTCTTCGTCAGCTCAAGAATTCTCTCCTGACGCTCATTCAGCCGGTCCTCCAGCTCGCAGAGACGCTGCTTCTTCTCCCGGATCTGATTTGCAGGACTGAGATAACGGATCCTGGACTGATCGTTTTCAAGCCTCTCACGGGCATGCGCAATGCATCTGGCCATATCTGTCTGCAGACGCTCCCGGTCTGTATCCATCCGCTTCAGAATCTCCCGCACATCTGCAACCGCAAGCTCCGCAGCTGCCGATGGCGTTGGCGCACGAAGATCAGCCACAAAATCCGTGATCGTCGTGTCCGTCTCATGCCCGACTGCAGAAATGATCGGCGTCCGGCAGTCAAAAACAGCCTGGGCCACCTCTCTTTCATTAAAGGCCCACAGGTCCTCAATCGAACCGCCGCCCCGTCCGACAATAATGCAGTCGACCCCCAGGGCGTCCAGTGTCTCAATACCCTTTACAATGCTCGGTACCGCGCCGTCTCCCTGTACCAGCGCCGGATACAGAATCAGCTGTATAAAGGGATTTCTGCGCAGAGAAATATTGCGGATATCCTGGACCGCCGCTCCGGTCGGGGCCGTGACAATACCCAGGGTACGGACATACTTCGGAATCGGCTGCTTGTATTCAGGCGCAAACATGCCCATCTCTTCCAGTTCCTGCTTCAGTCTCAGAAACTGCTCGTACAGCTGACCTGCCCCTTCCAGCTCAATGCGCTTGGCATAGAGCTGATACTTTCCGTCTCTTGTGTACACTTCAATCGGGCCTGTGACAACCACCCGGTCTCCATCCTTCATCTGGAAGGCCAGCCCGCCTCTTCTGTCCCCCGCAAACATCACACAGGAAATCGCGGAAGAAGCATCTTTTAATGTAAAATAAATATGGCCGGAGCGGTGATATTTGCAATTGCTGATCTCACCCTTAACCGATAGCATGCGCAGGGCAAAATCCTGGGCAAACATATTCCGGATGTATGCATTCACCTGTCCGACCGAATATATATGCTGATTCAAGTCTTTTCTTTTTCTCCTGGCCCGGACCCGCTCTTACACAGAATCCGGGTATATGCCATCACACAGACACACGCCTGCCTGCAGGAACCATACGTATGTTTACGCCGCAGAACACGGACGCATTTCTCCTTACCGCAACTGATATACCTTTATCCCACGGCCAGCTCCCGGAGAAGACAGCTACGCCTGACCCTGGTCCGCATTCTTCGCATCAGGCAGATCGCGGGCAATATGGCCCAGAACACCATTCACAAAGGCTCCGGATTCATCGCCGCCGTAATGCTTCGCGATTTCCACCGCCTCATCAATCGCCACACCTGTGGGAACACTTTCGTCGTACAGCAGCTCGTATACCGCCAGCCGGAGAACGCTCAGATCCACCTTGCCCATCCGGGTTGTCTTCCAGTTTCTGGACGCCTCATTCAGCCGTTCATCGATTTCCGGAATTCTGTCCAGAATCTTCTCAAGCTTCTCACGGATATACTTCTCGTCCTCCTGCGTGACATCCTCAGCATTGGCAAAGGCGGGATTGTTCTCCCTCTCCTCCTCCTTGTTCTCATAGGAAGCAAAAGGCATTTCTACAAGTCCTGCCCGCATCTCATCCAGATACAGCGTGACCTGTTCCTTCATCTCCTCTTTTCCGTTAAACTGATTCATAAAGAGAAGGCGGAAAATCGTCTCTCGAAGCTGGGTACGTATCATTTATCTATTTCTCCCGATCTCCTGCGGAATGCCCGCAATATTATATGGACGGTATGCAGAATTATACACACGACAGACACCTGACATGGATCAGCATAATCTGCATACAGATTTATTCACAGACAGCAGCTTTCTGTTACTTGTCAACCTGTACGTCGGCGACACTCACATCCACATCTGCAACTTCAAATCCGGTCATCGTCTCCAGCGTGCTCTTGATCTTCTCCTGCACCTTCCTGGTCGTATCCGGAATATTATAGCCAAACCGCATAATAATGATGATCTGCACACGGATAACCTTTTCCTGAAGCTCTATACGCACGCCTCTGGACAGTGCCCGCGCTCCTGCACGGGAAGCCTTTGCATGGGTAATGCCGCCGCCCAGGCAGGCAACTCCTTCGATTTCTGTTGCCGCCAGAGCCGCAATCGTGGCAATCACTTCATCCGCAATCTGTACGGTTCCGATTGTATGGTCATCATAAATCATGTATGTATTCTGCTTTTCCTTTGATCCCTTCTGTGCCATAACTGCCTCCTTCATACCACGGCAAATCTATTCCAATTATAACAAACACCGCTGTTTTTGTGAACTACCCACACAAAAACCCTGCTAATCAATCAGTTTTTAGAGAATTCCGTCAGCACAAGTCCCTTATTCCGGTCAAGCACCATGCCGACGGACCACTCATTCACAAAGAGCAGCAGCGGCTGTCCCTTCATATCCTCAACCTTCTTCATATCGGATGTGCCGACAATGTGGTCGAGGTCCACCTCATGCCAGTTCTCAATCCACCGGATATACTCATAAGGCAGCATTTCCAGACGAATATCCACATTGTACTCATTCTCGATGCGGAATTTCAGTACATCAAACTGCAGTACGCCCACAACGCCTACGATAATCTCCTCCATGCCTCCATGAATTTCCTGGAAGACCTGGATGGCTCCCTCCTGGGCAATCTGACGGATGCCCTTTACGAACTGCTTGCGCTTCATGGAATCAATCAGCGTCACCCTGGCGAAATGCTCCGGCGCAAAGGTCGGGATCCCCTCGAAGCAGAATTTCTTTCCCGGCGCACAGACGGTATCACCGATGGAAAAAATGCCCGGGTCAAAAACACCGATGATGTCCCCGGCGTATGCCTCACTGACCACATGCCGGTCGTCCGCCATCATCTGCTGGGGCTGCAGCAGGCGCATTTTCTTGTCGCCCTGTACATAATATACCTCACGGTCTGCGTCAAACTTGCCGGAGCAGATGCGCATAAACGCAAGACGGTCTCTGTGGTTCTTATTCATATTTGCCTGAATCTTGAACACGAAAGCAGAAAAATCCTCCTGCATCGGATCGATCAGGCCCTCATTTGACATTCTCGGCCGCGGCGGCATCGTCATTTTCAGGAAATGCTGCAGAAACGTCTCTACACCGAAATTCGTCAGCGCGGATCCGAAGAAGACCGGGGAGAGCTTTCCTCCATTGACCTTCTCCTGATCAAAGGCCTCAGAAGCGCCGTCCAGCAGCTCCATCTCCTCCTCCAGCTGTTCCTTCTGGTCCTCCGAGATTACATCCAGCAGATGCGGATCATCCAGGGAGATCTCCTCCTCGTTGCCCTCCCGTGTGCCCTTCATGGTATCCGAGAAAGTCAGGACCTTATGTGTGTTGCGATCATAAACACCCCGGAAGCTCTTTCCGGACCCGATCGGCCAGTTGATCGGGCAGGTGGGAATGCCCAGCTCCTTCTCTATTTCATCGATCAGATCGAAAGTGTCCCTCGCATCACGGTCCATCTTGTTGATGAAGGTAAAAATCGGGATATGGCGCATTGCGCAGACCTTGAAGAGCTTTCTCGTCTGCGGCTCAACACCCTTGCCGCCGTCGATGACCATGACGGCAGAATCCGCCGCCATCAGCGTACGATAGGTATCCTCCGAGAAATCCTGATGTCCCGGTGTATCAAGCAGGTTGATGCAAAAGCCCTCATAGTTAAACTGAAGGACAGAGGATGTCACAGAAATTCCTCTCTGCTTTTCGATTTCCATCCAGTCCGATACCGCATGTCTTGCAGTAGCTTTTCCTTTAACAGAGCCGGCAAGATTGATTGCGCCTCCGTATAACAGGAACTTTTCCGTCAGCGTTGTTTTTCCTGCGTCCGGATGGGAAATAATGGCAAAGGTTCGTCTCTTCTGAATTTCTTTTCTATAATCAGCCACGTCTAACACTCCTACTATCCTTGCAAACAGCCATATCCGGCACACGTGATCTGGTGGAAGACCGCCATGCCTGATAAGCCTGATCTGATTGACAAAGAGCCGGCCGCAGCACTGCAGCCCACTCGGGTATAAACCAATTTACTATAGCACAGGGGCTGTTTTGCCGTCAACCTGAACACAGCATGATCTGATGTGCACCATGACGTAGCTTGATCTGATGTGCACCATAACGCAGTATGATCTGATACATGTCAACAAATTGACGGAGGCAGGCAGGGATTTCACAGCCCAGGATAAATCTTTGTTACAGCCGGTTTGCGAATGACGACAGGGCTGTGAAACCTCTGCCGCTGCATGTATCTCACATGCCACGAAACCCTATACCATGGTATAATAAATTTAATCGTTATGATATTTTACTGGATAAAATGGAGAAAGCAAAATGGCGAATCAAAAAATACAGGATCTGATTAACAGATACAGGCAGCGCAATAATTACGATACCTTTGCGGAGGACGGCCGCACGCTTTTTCTGAAGTATGATCAGGAGGAGATCATCCGGCGTTTTCATCTGAAGGCCGATACCGACAACATTTACTTCAGCTATCTTTCTTTTCCCGCCAGAATTGTGCGGAAAACCGGAGAGGTACAGATCATAACCACATATCCGGGTCTGCTGGCGGATACAACGAACCGGGAAGACAGTCAGAATGGCCCGGCCAGATCGGAAGACCCGGGGAATTCTCAGGGA
>JAJGAH010000166.1 GCA_020844525.1 Eubacterium sp. | reverse complement strand
ATGAGATAGGCATTGGCTGTCGGGCCTCCGTCTACATGCAATACGGGAATCGGATCTCCGGTTTCCCTGCGCATGATCGCAATCAGGTCTGTGATCTGATAGGCAATGCTTTCAACACAGGCCTTCACGATTTCTTTCCTGCCTGTCGTACGGGTGATACCGGTCAAGAGTCCGGTCGCATCCGGGTCCCAGTAGGGTGCCCCGAGGCCGGTAAAGGCAGGTACGAAATACGCCCGGTCCTCCGGATTCGCCTCTCTGGACAGCTGTTCCGTCTCCTTCGCTGACGCGATCAGCCCCACCTGGTCCTTCAGCCATGTGATGGACGCGCCCGTGTAATTCAGGTTGCCTTCCAGTACATACTCCACCTTTCCGTGCATACCCCAGGCGAGGGAAGTCGCAAGACCATCGGCACTGTCATACCGGGTCTGGCCTGTATGCATCATTACGGAAGAACCCGTGCCATAGGTTGCTTTGATTTCTCCTTTTTTGCGGCAGTTCTGCCCGAACAGCGCCGCATGGCTGTCTCCGAGAACACCTGCGATCGGAACCGGGGCAGGGAGAAGCCCGCCGAGGTCCGTCATGCCAAAGACGGAATCCGACATCACAACCTCGGGCATGGCGCTCTGTGGAATTCCAAAGGTCTTCAGCAGCTCCGGGTCCCAGGTGAGCGTATCAATGTTGAAGAGCTGGGTGCGTGAGGCATTGGAGTAATCCGTCCTGTGACAGCGTCCACCGGTGAGGTTCCACACCAGCCAGCTGTCGACGGTGCCCACTGCCAGCTCGCCTCGTCCGGCAAGCTGTGCTGCCTCCGGTACATTTTCCATAATCCACTGCAGCTTTGATGCGGGAAAATACGGGGACAGCGGCAGTCCGGTCTTCTGCCGGATCATTTCTGCCTCTCCCGCTTCCTCATGCCGGCGGCAGATTTCAGCCGCTCTCGCGCACTGCCAGACAATTGCCGGGCAGACGGGTCTGCCTGTAGCCCTGCTCCAGGCAAGGGAGGTCTCTCTCTGATTGGATATTCCGAACGCCGCGATCTCCTCCGGCCTGATTCCCGCCTTTGCAATCACATTTCTGCAAACGCCAAGCGTGTTTCTGTATATTTCTTCCGGGTCATGGCTGACCCATCCTTTTTCGTTCACAAGCTGTGCATGGGGAAGATCTGCCCGTGCGACCAGGTCTCCGATCTGATCAAAGAGCATGCCCTTCGTTCCCTGCGTGCTCTGATCGACGGCGAGGATATATTTTTTCATAAAAAAATCCTTTCGGGTGTCATACTGTCTTCTGAACCCGTGTTTGAATGTTATTTTTCTGATTCAGCCCAGCTGCTCCTTGACCTTTTTCGCGATGCCTTCTCCGGTCAGGCCGTAGTACTGAAATACCTCCTTTGAGGTGCCGGTGATGACCGGTGCGTCGGGCAGCGCCATCGTGATGACCCTGCGCGGGCATTTTGCGCCGACGACCTGTGCGACCATGGACCCAAGGCCGCCAAAGGGAGAGTGTTCCTCAACTGAAACGACAACCTTTGCTTTCTCTGCTGCCTTGATAATCGCTTCTGTATCCAGCGGCTTCACGCAGTACATATCCAGGACGCCTGCGGAAATGCCCTCTGCCTCCAGAAACTTCGCAGCGTCTACAGCCGGACGGACCATTTCGCCGCATGCGATGATGACCGCGTCCGTGCCCTCACGGACCACAGTTGCCTTATTCATCTGGAAGGGGCAGTCCTCCTCCGTGTAGACATCCTCTACCGGATTGCGTCCGACACGGATGTAGGCGCATTTTTCATCCTGCAGGAGAGCCTCCATGAGTTTCCGCGTCTGATGACGGTCGCTTGGCAGGTAGACCCGCATGTTCGGGATTGCGCTCATCGCCGCGATGTCCTGGGCAGAATGGTGGCTCATACCCAGCGCACCGTAGCTGACGCCGCCGGAGATGCCGATCAGCTTGACATTCGTATCGGAATAGGCACAGTCGATCTTGCACTGCTCATAGCTGCGGGTTGTCAGAAAGGATGCAGGAGAAGCCACGTAGGGCTTTTTCCCCATTTTTGCCAGGCCGGCCGCGATGCCGACCAGGTCCTGCTCCGCGATGCCTGCCTCAACCGACTGTTCGGGATATTTTTCAAAAAAAGGTGTCAGGGAGGCGGAGCCTCTGGAATCGCTGCAAAGTGCGACAACGTTCCGGTCTGATGCCGCTGCCTCCATCAATACATCACAGATAATCTTGCGGTTTGCAATTTTATTCATGCTCTGCCTCCTCCTTGTGACGTTCGAGGTCCTGCATGATCACCTGATATTCCTCCTGCGTGGGCAGGTGATGGTGCCAGCCGGCCTTGTTTTCCATGATCGGAGAGCCCTTGCCCTTGATGGTATTCGCGATCACACAGGTTGGTTTCCCCTTCAGTGTTTTTGCCTTCTCAAGCGCGGCGTCCACTGCATCGATATCATTGCCGTCGATGGACAGCACGTTCCATCCAAAGGCAGCTGTCTTCTGCTTCAGGTCCTCCAGAGCCATAACATCCTCTGTATTTCCGGAGATCTGCAGGTGGTTGCGGTCAATGATCCACACCAGATTGTCCAGACCATACATCGCTGCGGACATGGCGCCCTCCCAGTTCGACCCCTCGGCGAGCTCGCCGTCTCCGGTCACGACATAGACACGGTTCGGCTTTTTGTCCATTTTCGCCGCAAGTGCCAGACCTGTCGATACCGGAAGGCCGTGGCCGAGAGAGCCGGAGTTCATCTCGATTCCCGGCAGCCGGTTGTTCGGATGGCCGATGTACGGTGACCCGAATTTTGAAAATCTGCGGGTCACATCCTCCAGATCCAGGAATCCTTTTTCGCACAGCACGGCGTAGTACGCTTCCATCGAATGGCCCTTGCTCATGATAAAAAGATCACGGTTTGGATCATCCGGATGCTCCGGAGATATATTCATCTGACGGAAATACAGGTCGGTCAGGATTTCCATAACGGACATGTCCCCGCCAATGTGTCCGCCGCCACCTGCCATGATGATGTTGACACAGTCCTCCCGAAGCTTGTATGCCAGAACTTTCAGGTTTTGCATTCTCTTTCACCTCTTCGTTTTTTCAAGACAATTTCATGAGCATCCGTTTTTTGACGCTTACTTCATCATTATTCCCCTCTCAGATATGCTTTTACATCTTCCTCGATGGGATCATAGAAATCCGGTGTAATGCCCAGGTATTTGCAGGCCTCGTAGAGCACCGGCACCACGTCCTCATGGATTGCCACGCAGTGATGAATGTAAGGTCCCTCGACCAGCTTTGTCTCCAGGCGCTTCAGATTTTCCACCTCTACCCAGAGGTAGGTGCCCTTTGTATATGGTCCGTCGATACCCTTCGCATGGCCCAGCAGCAGGGAATACTGTCCGTTGTCCCCGTCAAACCTGGTGAGCGTAAGGTTTCCATGCTTTGCCTCTGCGGAAACGGCTCCGTTGTAGGGGAAGGCCACCGGCACGCAGATCGTTGGTTTTTCCTTTGCCACGGAGATCGGCCACGGTCCGCAGTGCTGCAGAAGCTCGCCGTTCTCGTTGTCCGGATGACGCACCGTCCAGTCGGCAAACATGCCTCTCTTCTCATTCAGGGTCGCCGCCTCGGCAAGCACCTGTGTGATGGCGCCGTGGATATCTGTCTCGCATACAACCGGAAGTCCCTCCTCGTTCAGCAGGGAATTGGCCGCGCAGGGCATGATGCCGATCTCGCCCTGGAGGGCATTCCAGCACTGAATGGCGATTGCGCTGCAGCCGTATTTTCCTGCAAGGTTTTTCATTGCAATCTTCAGCGCAGCAACGTTTTCCAGCGACGCCGGCTCGATTTTGCAGATCATGTTCTCCTGGCAGTAGCGGATGACAGATTCCACCTCATCCTTCTCCTCGCTTTTTACCCGGTTCAGCTCATCGGTCAGCTCCGGGAGCGGTACGGGAGCAAGCTGGATGTTGAATTTTTCCAGCAGCTCTCCCTCGTTGCACATCGTGGACCAGAAGTCATAGGGTCTCGGTCCCAGCTGCAGGATCCGCAGGCTGCGGAATTTTTTTACCACGTTACAGACTCTGAGGAAGACCTGCATGCCCCGCTCGAATTCCGGATCGTCCAGGCGGCAGTTGGTCATGTAGGTGAAGGGGACCTGGAATCTCCGGAGCACCTTGCCGGTCGCGAACAGCCCGCACTGGGTATCGCGCAGGCGCATGCCGTCCGGCTCGGGCCGCTCGTCCCTGGGGCCCCAGAGCAGAACCGGCACGTGGAGGTTCTTCGCCAGTCTCGCGCATTCATACTCGGTACCGAAGTTCGCGTGCGGAAGAAAGAGGCCGTCCACCTTCTCACGCTTGAATTTTTCCTCGATGCGGATTCTGTCGCACTCCTGATAGAGGAGGCCCTCCTCATTGATATCTGTAATGTCTACAAATGAAATGTTCATCTTCTTCAGTTTTTCCCGGGTCAGGTTCGCGAATTTTACCGCGTCCGGGGCGCTGAAGATAGATCTTCTGGTGGGGGCAAAGCCGATCTTGATGGTTTCCATAAAATCTCTCCTTTCCATTCCTGTATCTGCAAGCTGGATCGTACCTGCAAGCCATAACGTACCTATATGTGGCTACGTATCTTTTCTCGCATAGCGGCGGGCTTAATTAACCTGCAGTGTCTGCCAAAAGGGGCTGAACCAGCCTGAAAAAACACTGTCGTTCTTCCAGTCTGTTTTTCAGGCAAATATAACACTTTTCTATGCTGTTCTGGTTAAAATTATAGTGAATATTCATCTGAATTTGCATATATTATTTAGTTTTTTCCACTTAATTATTAACTTAATTCTTGGAGAGGGCTTTCAGATAGTATGGAATTGCGGTAGACTAAATGCGTCAGACAAGCCGTGACACACTTCCAGACTATTTGTCACGGGGAGAGAGGTTTCTATGTCAATCACTGCGAAAGAACTTGCCAGGCAGCTTGGCATCAGTGCCGCTGCTGTTTCTATTGCATTGAATCATAAGCCTGGTGTCAGCACAGAGACGAGGGCGCGGGTGATCCGGGCTGCGGAGGCTGCCGGATATGATTTTTCAAGGCAGGCGTCCCGCGCTGCCCGCAAGGGTGAGATTTATTGCGTCATTTATCGTGCCAGCAACGCAATCCTGAATTATTCGCCGATCTTTACGGAGCTGACCGATGGTATCGAGCAGGAGTGCCGGAAAAACCAGTACCCTCTGCGCACACTCCAGCTCTATGAGCAGACCGATGATTTTGCGGAAATCGCCGGAGATCTGCGCGGCACGGACTGTGCCGGCATCATCCTGCTGGGGACAGAGATCTCGGCAGAGGTCTGTGAAAAATTTCTGCACCTGAATCTCCCCATGGTCCTGCTGGATTCCTGCTTTGAGACCGTTGACTGCAGCAGTATTCTGATCAATAACGCCCAGGGAGCGTACCTGGCTGCCAATTATCTGATTCACAAATACCACCGGCAGCCCGGCCACCTGAAGTCGTCCCTGTCGATCCAGAACTTTTTCGAACGGGATGTCGGTTTCAAGCGGGCTGTACGGGAGAATGGCATGTCTGTCAGCAACTCGGTGATTCATGATCTCTCACCCACCATCGAAGGTGCCCGTAGTGATATGCTGGAGCTGATCGACGGGCACGCAAAGCTCGCCGGCTGCTATTTTGCGGATAATGATCTGATTGCGATCGGGACGATCAAGGCGCTGCAGGCTCGGGGAATCCGGGTACCGGAGGATATCCCGGTAATTGGTTTCGACAATATACGGGAGGGGCAGATCATTGAGCCCGCCCTGAGTACGGTGGACATCCCGCGCCGGTTTATGGGGCAGACTGCTGTGCGGCAGCTGATCTGGCAGATCCAGTGCCCGGTGCCGCATACGGTGAAGACAGAGATTTCGACCAGTGTTGTGGTGCGGGGATCTGCATAAAGAGCGCTTTATACCCTGCCACAAGCATTTCCACACTTTTATCTCCTGAATATTTCGTTCGTTTCTGAAATAATACCGTACGATATCATTGCGTATTTCATTCGATTTGGTGTGCTACCCGTCAAGGGGACAGTGAAAAATAATAAGTGATTGGATACCGTCAGTTGAGGAATGAATCAGCTGGCGGTATTCTTTATGCTGCTA
>JAJGAH010000165.1 GCA_020844525.1 Eubacterium sp. | reverse complement strand
TGCAGGATTTTCTGACTCATTAATGGTGCAGGACGATCTCCCTGCTATCCGGGCTGCAAAATAAACCCAGCCATTATCTATGTCATCATTTATGATATATTACAGAATAAACGCTCCCACTGATTTCTGAAGAAGTCAGTGGGATTTTTACTTGAAAAGCAGTAGGTGTAGTGCCATAATCGTAGAGGCGGAAATGACCGGATTATGCAAGGCCATCGTATTTTCACAATAATCCGGCTTTTCAAAAAGGTTTTTCTATTTCTGTATACTATCAGTGGAGGGTAATATGGACGTAAAAGTGATGGAAGAGGAGTTTTCCATCTGCAAGGTAAGGGACTTCAGTGAGACGAATCTCGAAAAAAATTTCTGCTTTATGGAACGGACTGACGAGGAGAATTCTCTGGTCTGCCTGACCCGTTATATTCCGGAAAATGCAACCGCTGTGGATTACGGCTGGAAAGCGATGCGCATTGAAGGCAGGCTTGACTTTAAGGAGGTGGGCATTCTCGCGAAGATCTCCGGCATCCTTGCAGATAACGGAATCTGTATTTTTGCCCTTTCCACCTTCAATACGGACTATATTCTTGTGAAGAGAGACAAGATTGAAGACGCATGCGCAGCTCTGGAAAAGGCAGGCTACCACATTATCCGGTAACGTTTTTCTGTCAGCATTTCTGATACTTTATAACTATTCAAGCATCCCGTGAGGCTGCCACACATGCTTTGCACAGTGAATATATTATATTCCTGATTACATGCGTGGCAGTTTCTCATTATTTCGTATAATCAGCAAATCTGACAGTACCCTTCAGCCTCAGAATATTCAGCCGGTAAAAGAAAACTGCGGGACACTTTTTCTGTATTAGCTTCTGCTGCCCCGGCAGCTATGGGAGATTCAAATGACAATATATCTGCTTCGGCACGGTGAAACAACCATCAATACCATCGGCGGCCGCTTTCAGGGACAGATCAATACCCAGGAGGCTGCACTGAACAGCAGGGGAAGAGAGCAGGCACGAGAAGCCGGAGAAGAATTCCGGCGAAGAGGGATTCATTTTGACCTTGTGTATTCTAGCCCCCAGGAGAGAGCGGTAGAAACCGCCATGCTGGCCACCGGCAAATCAGCCGGTCAGATAATACTGGACGATCGTCTGAAGGAGCTCAATTTCGGTCCCTACGAAGGCCAGAAGTGGGAGAAAATGGACCCGAGAAAGTTCGATACCATGATGCATGACTTTGGCAACTATATGCCCGGACCCGGGCTTGAGAGCAGCATGCAGCTGATGCAGCGGGTCTGCAGCTTCCTGGAGGAGCTGAAGCGCAACAGACCGGCAGAGAGCATCCTTGTATCTACGCACGGCGGAACCATCCGGGCGGCGCTTGTGCACATCCATGCAGACCCAATGAAGACTTTCTGGCAGAATCCCGTTGGAAACTGTGCCTGGTTTGCACTGCAGTGTGAGAGGGATCGTTTCATCCTGACAGACTGTGACCGCAAAGAATGACCTGTACAGCAAGAGAGGGACGAGGCTTGAGCGCACACAGCTGCAGCCAAAAATGCAGAAGTTCTGAGATCGGTGTAGTGCAGAAGAGTGTTTTGTGCTATATTGTGCTATATTATGTTTTAATTTATGCTTTTATAAATGAACTGAGGAGAAACAGATATCATGTATACAATCCGTGATTTATATGATCTCGATCACACATTAGCCGGAGATTACCTCCGCCAGTTTACTTATCCCTGGGAAGCCCTGGCTGGAATCAGGGACCTGATTCTTTCATTGGGAGAGAACCTGGACCCCGAAGAATATAACGAGGTTTCCACGCATGTGTGGGTGCATAAGACTGCACATGTATTTCCTTCCGCATACCTTGGCGCACCATGTATAATCGGTCCGCGCACTGAGGTTCGTCACTGCGCTTTTATCCGGGGCTGCGCTCTGGTAGGCGCGGATTGTGTAGTCGGTAATTCTGTCGAGCTGAAGAACGTCATCCTGTTCGATCATGTGCAGACACCGCATTATAATTATGTAGGAGATTCCATTCTCGGCTATTTTTCCCACATGGGTGCCGGATCGATCACAAGCAATGTAAAATCCGATAAAAAACTGGTGGTCGTGCACGATCATGGAGACAACATGGAAACAGGACTGAAGAAGTTCGGCGCCATGCTTGGCGACCATGTAGAGGTGGGCTGCAACAGCGTGCTCAATCCCGGTACCGTAATCGGACGCAACTGTAACATCTATCCTGTATCATGTGTCAGAGGCGTTCTGCATGAGAACTCCATCTGGAAAAACGATGGCACTGTGATAGAAAAGAAAAACAACCCGGAGGAAAACAGATAATGGGCAGATATTTCGGAACAGATGGTATCAGAGGAAAGGCAAATGAGGGTCTTACTGCGTCCCGGGCTTTTGAAGTAGGAAGATATCTTGGTTATTACTACAGTAAGCAGGGCAGAGGCAAAATCATTATCGGAAAGGATACCCGCCTGTCTTCTGACATGCTGGAAAACGCACTGGCAGCAGGCATCGCTTCAGAGGGCTGTGACGCTTATCTGGCCGGCTACTGCCCGACACCCATGATCTGTTACCTTACAGTCCATGAGGATTTCTCCGTGGGTGCAATGATCAGTGCGTCTCATAATCCCTATTACGACAATGGTATCAAGGTCTTTTCCAAGGAGGGAATCAAGCTTCAGGGAGAAGTAGAGGCATTAATTGAGGACTACATTGATGGGAAGGAGACCATTGCCTTCGCGATCGGCGATAAGATCGGCCGCGTGATACCATATCCGGCAGGAATTGATCACTATATTGACTACATCTGCCGCACCTTCCCGACTGACCTCTCCGGTATGCGGATTGCCATGGACTGCGCTAACGGCTCCAGCACCTATACGGCTGAAAAGGTGCTCACAAGACTCGGTGCCAGCTGTACGGTCATGAATAACCAGCCTGACGGAACAAATATCAACAACAATTGCGGAAGCACGCATCCGGATGCATTCTGCGCCTTCATGAAAAAGGGAGACTATGACCTTGGTCTGACCTTTGACGGAGACGCTGACCGGCAGATCCCCGTCAGACCGGACGGCGCTCTGGTAGACGGAGATTTTGTGCTGTACATCTGTGGCAAATATTACAGGGACAAGGGCATGCTGAAGGGGAACACCGTTGTCACAACGGTCATGGCAAATCTGGGCTTCTGGAAGGCCATGGAACGGGAAGGCATCCATGTAGAAAAAACCGATGTGGGCGACAAATATGTCTATGACTGCATGCTGAAGAACGGCTATATTGTGGGCGGCGAGCAGAGCGGCCATATCATCTTCAGCGAGTATGAAACTACCGGCGACGGTCTTGTCACAGCCCTCGCGCTGTTGAAGATTATGCGGGAGACCGGCCGTTCCATCCGTGAGCTGTGTGAGGGATTGAAGATCTATCCGCAGCTTCTGGTGAATGTACAGGTAAGCGATAAGAACCGCGTGATGGAAGATCCAGATGTGAAGGCTGCCATAGAAGAGGCCAATCAGAGTCTCAACGGGAACGGCCGCATTCTTGTGCGTCCTTCCGGAACAGAACCTCTGCTGCGCGTCATGGCTGAGGCGGAAACGGACCAGATCTGCGAACAGGTCTGCGGACGGGTTGCAGAGACTATACGCAGCAAATACGGGATCTGAACTCATTATGCGGTCAGGGCCTGATGCAGTGGGGGTCTGACCGATTTTACCAGAACACAAATGTATGTTATACTGTACAGCTGTATGTTATACTTTATAGCACAAACCAGAATCAATTTTTTCGGCTGCTGTTTTTAACAGTTTCTACTGTAATATCAGAAAAAAATACAGCTTGCACCAAACAGGAGAGTATAAAATATGTGTGGAATAGTTGGATATACAGGTGACCACCAGGCAGCGCCCATCCTTCTGGATGGACTGACACGACTGGAATATCGCGGATATGATTCTGCGGGTATTGCTGTCCGCAATGGGGACAAGACAATCATTGTCAAGGCAAAGGGACGTCTCTCGGAGCTTAAGGACAAAACAGACAACGGAGCCGCTGTGCCGGGATGCTGCGGCATCGGACACACCAGATGGGCAACCCATGGCGAGCCATCGGAGATCAATGCACACCCGCATTGCAGTGATGATATGAATGTGGTCGGCGTGCATAATGGCATCATTGAGAACTTCCAGGAGTTAAAGGCCAAGCTGCTTCGCCACAATTACACCTTCTACTCAGAGACAGACACAGAGGTTGCCATCAAGCTGATCGATTATTATTACAAAAAATACGAAGGCACCCCCATCGATGCCATCAATCATGCCCAGGTGCGTATCCGCGGGTCTTATGCCCTTGCCATCATGTTTAAGGATTATCCGGGCGAAATCTACGTAACGCGCAAGGACAGCCCGATGGTTCTGGGTACCAATAAGGACGGTTCTTTCCTCGGTTCTGATGTCCCTGCAATACTGAACCACACCAAAAACGTCTACTATATTGACAATATGGAGGTTGGAAGGCTCACAAGAGACGGCATCACCTTCTATAATCTGGATGGTGATGAAATCCAGAAAGAGGTCAAGACAATAGAATGGGATGCTGCCGCAGCAGAAAAGGACGGCTATGAGCATTTCATGATCAAGGAGATCCATGAGCAGCCAAGAGCAGTAAGGGACACCGTGAATGCTTATCTTAAAGATGGAAGGGTAAATCTGGAGGCCCTTCATCTGTCGGAGAACCAGCTTGCGGATCTCAACCGGATCTATATTGTCGCCTGCGGCTCCGCCTACCATGTGGGAATGGTAGCCAAATATGCCATCGAGAAAATGACCGACGTGTGTGTAGAGGTGGACATTGCCTCTGAATTCCGATACAGGAATCCAAAGCTGCAGAAAGAGAATTCTCTTGTTGTCATTATCTCCCAGTCCGGTGAGACAGCTGATTCCCTTGCAGCACTCAGACTGGCAAAGGAAAGGAATATTCCCGTACTCGCCATTGTGAATGTTGTGGGCTCCTCCATTGCACGGGAAGCAGATCATGTCATGTACACCTATGCCGGACCTGAGATTGCCGTAGCTACAACGAAGGCTTACAGCTGCCAGCTGATTGCCTCCTACCTCCTCGGTATCGCCATCGGCACCGCACACGGCATCATTTCAGAAGAGCGTGAGAGTGAGTATATCAATGCACTCCTGGAGCTTCCGGATCAGATCGAAAAAGAGCTGGAGGATAAGGAGCGCATCCAGTGGTTCGCGTCAAAATATGCGAACGCCCATGATGCATTTTTCATCGGACGCGGCCTCGACTATGCAATCTGCATGGAAGGCAGCCTCAAGATGAAAGAGATCAGCTACATCCACTCAGAGGCATATGCGGCCGGCGAATTAAAGCACGGAACGATCAGTCTGATCGAAGACGGCACACTTGTTGTCGGTGTCTGCACACAGCAGGACCTCTACGAGAAGACCCGCAGCAACATGGTTGAGGTCAAGAGCAGAGGCGCATACCTGATGGGCCTTACAACGAATGGGAACTACAGCATTGAGGATGTCGCGAACTTTGTTGTCTATATTCCAAAGACGGAGCCTGTGTTTGAGGCAAGTCTTGCCGTGATTCCTCTGCAGCTGCTTGGCTACTATATCAGTGTCGCAAAGGGACTGGATGTAGACAAACCCCGGAACCTTGCAAAGTCAGTTACCGTGGAATAATAAATATGTATTGAAACACAAAAAGCCCCGGGCGGATGGATCTCATGATCCATCTGCCCGGGGCAATTCTGAAACGAATTCTGAAAAAATTTCTGTACCTGATGACCGGACGGCCGATTCTGACAGGACAGTTCTTTCGTTTATTACCCTGTTTTTTGTCCTGTTTCTTACCGGTTCTGATTCCAGATGATACCAAGCCCTTTCAGAAGAAGTTCATCATCTACGATAATCTTATGCCAGCAGAAGGGTGCAATCAGACGGCCCATACCTCCGGTCGCAATCATCGTGGGATGGCATTCCATCGCCTCCCTTGAGGAGAGCTCCAGGGTAAAACGGTCCAGAAGGCCATCGATCTGTCCTGCGGACCCGTATACAATACCGCTTCGGATGGCATTCACCGTATCCTTTGCGATCGCATGATCCGGAGCAA
>JAJGAH010000164.1 GCA_020844525.1 Eubacterium sp. | reverse complement strand
CACGGTTGTCCATGGAATGGCCGGGCTCTTAAAGGGAACATCCGGGTATTTCAGCGCCATCCTGATGCTGGTCATCCAGAACATCCTGAATTTCTTTATTCCAAGCGGTCCTGGTCAGGCGGCCGTGTCCATGCCGATCATGTCATCTCTTGCGGATGCGACCGGACTTTCCAGACAGCTTGCCGTGCTGGCCTTTCAGTTTGGCGATGGATTTTCCAATATTTTCTGGCCCACGATGGTATGCATGATGTGTGGAATTATTCAGGTCCCAATCCGGAAGTGGTATAAATTTGTCACGCCTCTGTTCGGGATTATGTTTATTGCACAGGTCATTCTGATCTGTGTTGCATATGCAATAGGATATTAAAATACCTGCGCATGGAAAGACAGATGCATTAAACTACAGTTGCATTAAAAAACAAGAGGAATGATATTGCAATATGATTTGAAAAGAGGCTGCCGCTTAGTGCGACAGCTTCTTTTGGTGTTGGCTTCTGGGAAGAATACACAGTGTTTGATTGAATTTATTTTCTGTTTTATTATAGATACAGAGAATGCTTTTAATGAAAGGCGATGATTAATGCGGCTTTTGCTCCTGAGCTATGGGGAGGGAGGACTGACTTATGATCTGGTTTACATCCGATCTGCAATCTGGGACATGAAGCAGCGATCCAAATGCAGAATCGTCCATTTAAAAACGTGATGGAGATGAATGATGTGCTGATTCATAATCTCAATGAGTGCGTGACTTTATCCATGAAGTTTTACAGTGAAGTAGTGAAATAAACAGTGAAGTTTATAGTGAAGTTAAATGAAGTTTCACTTTACTACTTCACTGTTTTTTGTAAAATCTGAGTAGAGGGGAGGCAATATCAGTGTTTATTGAGGAACTTATACCAGGAGTAAACCTGGAGGATGAACTCTCCACTCCCATTGACCGGAGGCTCAATGGAAGTGGTATCCATTTGAGCACGTCTCCGGGGGGCTTGTTCTGCCGCCCGGAACAGGCGTGACAGACAAATGAGTCTGCTTGTCTGTCCTGACAGTTTAAGGCCGTCCATAAGCCTTCTATCCCTCGGCTGATGAAACCCTGGGAATACTTTGGTCCGGATCTTTTCAACCGGCACAAGCCGGACGCGTCCGGATGGCGCTCAGCAGTAATGCTGGTTCAAAATCGTGAAACTGATGGTTTCAGGAAAACCAAGGAAGCGAAAGTCTGTTGTCGTTTCCCAGGCTTCCGGGAACGCTTTACGCAGGATATTGGCTGCCCCATTGCAGTCCGCGTTTACCATATATCCTGCACAGGTCTTATACAACCCACGGCTGACACGGCGGCCGGAAAATACTACGCTGCCGTTTGTCTGTCCGTATACAGGGATGATATCACCCGCAGAGCAGTCGGCCCGGGAAGTATAGCTTTCTTCCTGTTCAACGACTGTAATGCCTGCTATTGCGGCTTTATATATTATCATCATGCGGAGCCTGTAAAAGGGGATTGCGGCAAACATCTGGTTATTCTGCCTGCCCATGGAGACCTTCTGCTTCCAGAGCTTGTTAACGCCCAGGACAAGAGTCCCAATATGGTGTTTCAGACACCAGCTGATCAGCAGGGTACTGACTTTATGCAGAAAATCCCTGGTCCAACAGTCGTGGCGGAAGGAAAGATTATCCAGATGTTTCGAATGTGCGTATCTGTGTTCTGTTCCGGCCGTTATAGCCGAAACAGCAGCTGCTTTCTTTTTGGCGAAAAGCTGATTACAGGATTTGACAGCACCACCTTTGCATACCAGGGACGAACCGTCCGTGCATGCTGCAGCTATGATGTTGTCGGTCCCGAAATCAACTCCTGCCATTTCAGGAAGACAGGCCTGAACAGGCGCGGATGCCTGATCAAAAGCGAAAGATATGAAGAACCTGCCGTAATACGGCCTGAATGTTACCTGCCGCAGGGTGCCGTTTTCCGGAAGGCCGTTTATTCTGACATTCTTTTTCTTCGGTATGCCGGGCAGCTTGATGACTGCCTGTCCGGGGATGGTTGTCCTGTACAGGACCGCGTCCTGGTTGGTCACCGTAAATGTATCGTGTCCGGTTTTCTTATAGCGGGGCATACGCGGTTTCCCGGTATATTTACCCGGAAACTTCCTGTAGTCCCGAAGGGCAGCAAGCCAGTTCTGAAAGTCCTGGCAGGCCTTTCGGACAACGCTCTGTGCCGTCTGCATCGGAAGCCCTGCAAAGAAATCGGGGTTGTCCGTGGCGCGCATGATTTTCTCCAGGACGTTGTATTTCAGCACCCGGCGGACATGCAGAGACGGATATGCAGCCTTTGCTGCCCTGATTTCATCAAAGACCTCCTGCTCGTTTTCTGAACGGACAGGTTTGTCCCATCCGGTAAACACCTGTCTGATGCGGAACAGTGCAGCATTATATAACGGTTCTGCAAGCGCAGAACAGTCTGTTTCGAATGCAAAAAGTTCCGGGAAGCCGTTTTTATCGATGATGTTGTTCCATGATGTAATCATTGGGTGCATGCCTTTCAAAACCGCATATTTCATGCTATAATTATAACATTTACTATGATGGATGTACAGCCCGGAATGGAGGTATCTTATCGTGTATACGCGGAAAAAAGGCCAGCCTTATTACACAAACCGTCACAGCTGTTTCCTTCTGCAGTACCATATGGTACTGGTCACCAAATACAGAAAACCGGTGCTGACCGGGAAAGTAAAAGACCTGGTATACGGGACCATACGGGGGATTTTCGAGGAAAAAGGGCTGAACATTCTTGAAATAAACGGCGAACCTGACCACATACACATCCTGTACGAATCAGATCCGTTTACGGCTCCGGGATCTCTGGCAAATATCATCAAAACCAAGACCAGCCGGTTTGCCAGGAAAGAATATGGCGACACTCTGCTGAAGAAATATTACCAGGAGCCCTTATTCTGGAGCCAGAGTTATTTTGTAACAACGGTCGGCGATAATACGCTTGAGGCTGTTACAGATTACATTCGCAATCAGCAGGCGGCAGAGGAAAAAGGCTGAGTTTGATACAGCATTCATCCACGCCCATGCGGTGCAGCAGCTCCTATGGACGTGGTACTCTGAAAAAAACCATAGAAATCATAAAAACTAATGTTCAAGAAAATAAAAACACAATTTTACAAAGGAGTCTAAGATGCTGGAAAATCTAAAAAAAGCCGTATTCGAAGCAAACATGATGTTACCTCAGTATAAGCTGGTTACCTTTACATGGGGAAATGTTTCCGGAGTTGATCGGGAAAAGAAACTCTTCGTTATAAAGCCCAGTGGAGTTCCATATGAAGATCTTCATCCGGATGATATGGTAGTAGTGGATTTTGACGGTAACAAAGTGGAAGGAAGACTTAACCCATCCTCTGATACACCAACCCATGCTTTTCTCTATAAAAACTGGGATAAGATCGGAGGTATTGTGCATACACATTCCAGTTATGCTACAAGCTGGGCACAAGCCGGGAGAAGCATTCCCTGTTATGGAACAACCCACGCGGATTATTATTATGGAGAAGTCCCGTGCCTTCGAACGCTCACAAAAGAGGAGATTGACGAGGCATATGAAAAAAACACAGGAGTATTAATTGTGGAGGAATATAAAAGGAAAGGTCTTGATTACGAGGCAGTTCCGGCATGCCTGTGTAAAAACCACGGACCGTTTGCCTGGGGAAAGAATCCTGTTGAGGCAGTTCACAGTGCAGTGGTTCTCGAGGAGATTTCTAAAATGGCATATCGTACAGAGCTGATAAATCCGAATGTGCTTCCGGCACCACAGATCCTGCAGGATAAGCATTACTATAGAAAACACGGAGCGAATGCATATTACGGACAGCGATAGGAATACAGTGGATTCACGGGAGTCAGATGATATGAAATATTCGCTTGGGCTTTATGAAAAGCAATCCCTGCAGGTTTGGGATGGCCTAAAATGTTTACAATTACACAGGAAGGTGGATTTGATCGACAATAGGACAACTTTATGAGCATAGACATTTAGCCCATATATTATGGTATAGACATTTAGCCCATATATTATATTATGAGCATAGGCATTTAGCTCTTATATTATTTTGAGAAAGGAATGCGTGAACGCGGGATATGAATATATTCAGACAGATAAAAGAATCCTGGAATGCCTATCTTAAACGCATGGCTGATGCAAATAAAAAAGAGTTTGGCAATCAGCCTCTGGACTGCTGTAAAATGAACCGGAATGGCAGCCAGAACAGGGAAAATGACTCTGAACATTAGCAGCAGTTTCGCTGCAGAAAGGACAAAACATGTGTACAGCGGCAACATATACGGGTAAATATCATTATTTTGGACGGAATCTTGATCTTGAATACTCCTACCATGAATCGGTAACAGTGACACCGAGAAACAAGGAACTTGTGTTTCGGCATCTCCCGTCGATTCCGCATCACTATGCGATGATCGGCATGGCATATGTAGTAGGGGATTATCCGCTTTACTATGATGCGACGAATGAAAAGGGGCTGTCTATGGCCGGTCTTAACTTTCCGGGGAACGCGGATTACAGAACGGTGGAGGAAGGAAAGGACAATGTAGCCTCCTTTGAGTTTATTTCCTGGATTCTGGGACAGTGTGGAACCGTTGCAGAAGCCAGACCGCTCCTTGACAGAATCAACCTGACCAATGATGCCTTTGCGGAACAGCTTCCGCCGTCACCGCTTCACTGGATGATCGCGGACCAGAAGGAAGTGGTTGTTTTCGAGCAGACCGAAAGAGGTGCTGTTGTCTATCCAAACCCGGTCGGCGTCATGACCAACAATCCGACATTTGATTACCAGATGACACATCTTGCGGATTACATGAACGCGTCCGCTGGTCTTCCATCGCAGAAGCTGATTCCCGGTGTGACGCTGGATACATATAGCCGTGGCATGGGCGGCATGGGCATTCCCGGAGATCTCTCTTCCGCATCTCGTTTTGTCAAAGTGGCATTTACGAAGATGAATTCAGATCCGGCAGATACAGAGTCCGCCAGTATCAGCCAGTTTTTCAAGATTCTGGGTTCAGTTGAGCAGCAGAAGGGCTGCTGCCGTCTGGGTACAGACAAGGATGGAAGGGATGTCTGTGAGTACACCATTTACAGCTCCTGCTGCAACATGGACAAGGGGATCTACTACTACACTACCTACGAGAACAGTCAGATTTCAGGTGTTGACATGCACCACACAGATCTCGATGGCACATCCCTCGTATCCTACGAGCTGATCACCGGACAGCAGGTTCACATGCAGAACTAAAGTTTGCTTTCAGAGTGTTCACATGCAGAACTAAAGTTTGCTTTCAGAGTGTTCACATGCAGAACTAAAGTCTGCTTTCAGAGTGTTCACAACTGGCACATAAAACCATAAAACCATCGGGATATTTTTAAAGCTTAAAGGAAAATGCACCGTCTGAAATGTGTAACCTGAAATAAATGTGTAACCTGAAATAAGGAAAACGAAGTCATGACGAAAGAGCAGAGATTATGGTCACGGACGAGGGATGATCTTGTTCACGCTATGAAAGACCTGGGATTTTCTGAAGAGCTCGGGGAGATGGCGGCAAAGCATCTTGGAAGCCCGAAAGCGATGGAGCGGATGATCTCCTATCTGCACTATGAGAAACCGAAAAGTGAAGAACTGGTAGTGGATGAGATGCTTGCGATCCGCAGCGAGATTGATGCATGGCGTGAGAAAAAAGCTGCAGAAGAAGCAAATGCCAGGTATAACGAGATGCAATACTATGGACTTACAGAGAATGAAGACCAGGGAGGAAATGAATATGCTTGAAGCTGGAATGAAAGCGCCGGAGTTTACGCTCCCGGACCAGAATGGAGAAATGCGAAGCCTTTCAGATTACAGAGGGAAGAAGGTAGTTCTGTATTTTTATCCGAAGGACATGACAGCAGGCTGTACGAAACAGGCCTGTGCTTTTGGAGAACTGTATCCGCAGTTTCAGGAAAAGGGGGCAGTTGTGCTTGGCGTGAGCAAGGACAGTGTGGCTTCCCACAAGAAATTTGAGGAAAAATACGGACTGCCGTTTACCTTACTCTCCGATACAGAGAAGAAAGTGATCCAGGCATATGATGTCTGGAAGGAAAAGAAGAATTACGGAAAGGTG
>JAJGAH010000163.1 GCA_020844525.1 Eubacterium sp. | reverse complement strand
CGTACCTTCTAACGATAGCCTCCAAGCGAGCCCTTGTTTACTGCGTTTATGTACTCATCTGTGGTCAGTCCTTGTCATCAAGACAACAGTCTCGACGTGGCACGAGACAAGCACCTGAATGTCTGGATTCCGTACACATTTCCGTTCGTTTGCGGGAACTGCTCAAGGCCAAAAAACGGCATTTTTACAGGTGCTCTCCGTTTGCGGAAATATGTCCAAGTGCTATTTCTACCTATAATACGGCGGGCAGGAGGGAAGCCATCGTCTCGACCTGCTCTCCTCTGCTCGATCGGTTTATGATCAAGGTCTCAACCCAGTATACCGTTAACTTGGTCGGTATCTTAGTCGCTTATCTTGGTCGGTCACCGATCAAGTTGCTTTCTCTTGTACCTCTGATTTCGGCTGTTAGGCTCGTCAGGTGTTCCTCGGAGTTGTGCCGCACTCGCCATGTTCTACATTACCATACGAACAATACTAATTGTCCCTATTTTACTATCACCTCCAAAGGATAGCTCCCCCTCGCCTTTATGCAGCGAGGGGGAGCCGAGAGCTTCATTCATTCATGAGTCTTTTTAATTTCGCCAAGATTTTTATCTTTCGGTCGTGAATGGTCCGCTGTGGAACACCAGTTTCTCTGGACACCTGATGCTCGCTTTTATTATCAAAAAACAGAGCGGTAATCAACTTCTGTTTTTCCGGGCTGAGACGCTTGAGGCAGGTTAGCATTTTTTCGATCATCACGGCCTTAATTGCGGCATCGTCCACATCTTCGTCATCGGAGGGAAACTGCTTGTTTCCCTCCAGAAGCCGTTCGTATGAGTCTTCTCGGCTGGGGAGATATGTAACAGTTCCGCTGGTGGAATCGATTCGGCATCGCTCGGCTTTGATGTCATACTGCAGGTATTCCATCTGACGGTCGCTCTTTTCTAAAACCTCAATGATTTCTTTGCTCACACCGGGATACTTCTCCCGGTAATTCGTCTTTTTCTGGTACTTCGCCATAGGGCTTGTCCTCCATTTCGTGATTGTTGAAATCTGGAAATGAAGAACAAGCGGCGGGGACCGGCAGCGTGTTATAGCTGCAAACAACAAAACAGGAGCGTATCTGTAAGCATGGCTGCCCACAGGTATGCTCCTGTAAATTATTTCATATTTTATCTGCTCTGATGGTTCGTGTTGCTGCCTGCACTGTTCCCATGAAAAACACAGGCTTTTTTTGACGAGCTACCGGTTAGAAAAGCGATGTGCAGCAGATTGTAGTCCGCTTCATCACGCTCGGCCGCTGTTACCGAGCGGCCGCCTTAAGTTCAAGGCATGTTGAACGCGCATAGAAAAGCCCTCCAAACTGGTGAGCTTGGAGGGTTACGGTATTGCTTATTCAGGCATGAAGATAGACCCGCCAAACTCACGCTTTTTTGTAGCGCTTTTTTTAATTTGATCGAAACAAACGAATTGCGCCGCGTGAAAAAACACCATCTAATAGCTGTATATCTCCCTTGGCAATGATCAGCCCAAGTCCAGTTCCTTTTTCAGTATTGAAGGTCGGCATGATTCATCTCAATTGTCGTGCGGGCCTTCATCCAACTTTTTTATCGCTTTTCTGAATTCTTTCGCAAACACAATACCAGTACAGATCACCGCAGCAGTATCTGAAATCGGTTCGGCAAGATACACGGCTACTGTCTTATCAGGTAGCAGCATGGGGAGAAGATAGATGAGTGGGACCAACATGATAAATTTTCGGAATACTGCTACGAAAATTGAAGTCTTGGCATTCCCGAGGGAGATAAAGGTCATCTGGCAGGCTATCTGAACGCCCATAATAAACATGGCACCGGCGTAGATACGTAATGCACTTTTAGTATACGCCACCATTGCGGTATCATTTGTAAATAATGAGGCAAAAACCTGCGGAAATATCTGCACGGCAACCCACAGCAATACGGAATAGGTACAGCAACAGATCAAAAGCAGTCGAAAGGTCTGCTTGACACGAGCTGAATTGTGAGCACCAAAGTTGTAGCTGGAGATCGGCTGAGCACCTTGCGCAAAACCCTGCATCGGCAGCATGGCAAACTGCATCACAGTGCTCAGAATCGTCATGGCACCCACGGCAATATCTCCGCCATATTTCAGCAAGGAGGAATTGAAGCAGATAGAAATGATGCTTTCGCTTGCCTGCATTATAAACGGAGCTGCACCCAGTGCTACGCAGGACAGAAGGACATTGTCAAATCTGATATTTTTCATCCGGAGCTTGATGCTGCTTTTTGGGGAAGTGAGAAAATGAATTACCCACACGCAACTGATTCCTTGAGATATGATTGTCGCCAGAGCTGCTCCGCGCACCCCCATGTTCATGCCGAAGATCATGATTGGGTCAAGGATAATATTACAGATTGCCCCGATCAAAACCGTGTACATGCTTACTTTTGCATAACCCTGCGCCGTGATAAATGCATTCATGCCCAAGGCTAATTGTACAAAGACGGTACCAATCGCATAGATGTTCATGTACTGGGATGCATAGCCGATGGTGTTTTCACTGGCCCCAAACATTAAAAGCAAGGGTCGGTTCCAAATTAGCAGGGCTGCGGTAAGCACAGCGGAGATTACAAGCTGCAAGGCAACGCAGCTGCCCATAATGTGCTCGGCTCCCTCGTCGTTTTTTTTGCCCATCTCAATGGAAGCATTGGGCGCTCCTCCCATCGCAACCAGCATGGCGAAAGCCGACACGATGATAATGAGCGGTGTGCACACGCCCAGACCGGTAAGCGCCAACCCGCCAACCTCTGGCATATGGCCGATGTAGATACGATCCACAATGTTGTATAGAACATTGATCAGTTGGGCAAGAATTGCTGGTACAGAAAGGCGAAACATAAGCGGCCTGATTGGTTCTGTACCGAGGAAACTCTTATCTTCATTATGTGCCTTTTCCATAATTGTCCTCCGTTTCTTTTGTCTTTCCATCAGTCCGTTGATTCTTTCGGTTTCACGTTGTAGAAGCGGCGGACATTGTCAATGATTCGATCAAAAGAGTCGAAGAACTGCCTTTTCTCATCTTCCGAAAACCCGTCACCGATCTTTTTCATGAATTCTTCCTGTTGTTCTTGCCCATAACGGACTATCTCATCGGCCTTTGGAGTAATAAACAAACAAATCCGCTTTCTATTCGCCGAGTCTACTTTTTTGCAAATGTACCCTTTTTTATAAAGCTCGTCTGTCGCCAGTGAGACGTGAGATTTGGATATTTTTCGTACAGATACAATATCGGCAGCCGTATTAAGGCCGCCGTTGTTCGCAAGGAATAACATAACATCTACTTCTATTGCCGAGAGAGAATATTTGTTCATAACTTTTCTGCGGTGAAAATTATAGGCGCTTTCAACTTCTTTGAGCATGTTCCAAAAATTGTTTTTCATATGTAATTACCTCGCGCACCTTAGTGTTCGATTTTGAACACGTAAAATTATAGTTCAAAATCGAACGGTTGTCAAGACGAAAATCTGATAGGGCATGTTTTAAAATGTTAATTCGATAGGGTTATCTTAGATGGTGAGCATAAAAAAATAATTACTTTTTCCTTATTGAAAAAATCATTTTCCAATCAAACCAGCAAACGTTTTGACCCCACGTCATGTTCATTCACTGGCACATAATTCTCATCTTTTTGCAATAGAGCCTGCATGCAAGTCCCGCGGTCAGCCACATCGATATTGAAGCTCTTCTTACTGAAGGCCTTTGAATAGATCATGTCATCCAGCGGGACAAGGAGATCCTCATCCTTGACAGTTTCTTTTTGCAGGTTGTTCAGATAGATGATGAGAAGTGTTAGCGAGGTCAGACGCTGCTGGCCATCGATGATTTTCTTTACGGAACCGCCAGTACAGATAATGCATCCCATATAATAAAAGCCATAGTTCATGACTTCTTCCGGCGTATCATGATTATCCGGATCATAAAATTCCTCAAATGTGCTCTGGAAGTCGGCGAGCATCTGCTCAATCTGCTTCTGCCCCCACCGATATTCCCGCTGGAAATAATCGACGTTGTATTTGCGACCACTCAGAATTGTTTTGAGCGTGTCTGTTTTGTCAATTTTCTGCATAGTCTTTATCCCTCATCATTATTATCGGCTTCAAAAATCTCCGGTGAGTTCTGCCGTATGTATATGACTTCATTACGAACATCCGTATTACCACACCGAGCAAGAGCAGGGCTAAGTTTCAGCTGGCCTGTGCTACCGTCCCTTATGACATACTCGTGGTGCTCTTTTATGTAGCGAGCGGATTCTCTGGAAAAGCCGCTGCGCTGCAGCAGGATCGTCAGCGGATTCGTCGTACCGAATTCCACGTATTCATACCAATTGTTCCGGTTGAGTGCCTCGTCTCCTCTGATTTTCCTGTACTCGTTGGAGAATCGAAGGAAATAGTTCGAAATGCTGTAAAGGATGATGTTCTCAATAACCTCAAGCGTGTCTCCGAATACGGCATTGTGATGGTCGTCGGAAAGGTAATTGTACGTTATCGGAGACCCATGCTTGTTGATCCAGAATGGGTATGGGTGGTTCTGATGGTATTCAAGAGCCCTGTCCATGATGAACTTCAACCCGCCGCCGTCCATCCACTGGCAGAGGATCACGGCGTACCATCTGCGCAGTGATGGTTTTCCGAGCGTACCGGCCTCGTACTCCTCCCAGTTGAACACTTCTGCAAGTTCGTCGAGAAAAGCAAGCACATCGTCATATACGAACTTCCCATCAACAAGATCTGGATAACGCAGCGGGTTTCGCTCCCTTCGGATAGCTGCAATAAGGCTTGTTGTCTGATCTACCGACGTATTGATGTCGTCATCAGGCTTGACTTCGGCGTCTTTGAAGGTATCCCGGATGAACTCCTCATCGGCTGGCGTCAAGAAGTCTTTGAATTCACGATGCACCAGCGTATCCCGCTCGTGAACAATGTCTCCCTGAAGAATAGTTGCGAATCTGCGCATCATCTCATAGGATTCCTCGCTCTGCATAGCTTTGCCATCAGCGTTCACACGGCGTGGTATTTCCGACTTCCCGCTTTTGAGAATATCGGCGACATACTGTTTCTCGACCTTCTTGAGCACATTCGGATCAGTAGCAATAGAAAGCGACTGCTCTGGAATTTCCTGCCCAAGCATACGTACATAGTCATCTGTCGTTATCTTGCTGTTGCGTTCCGCTACAAAGTAGACATTCCCAAAGAGGTTGAAGCTGATCCTGCCCACTCGGCCTATGAGATTACGGAAATCAATGGTATTCATCTCGCTGAGGAATATCTTGTTCTCCATGATGAACAGATTGTCCGCCGGGAGATTGACGCCCTCCAACAGCGTACTGGTACAGAACATTACCGTGATGTTCCCGGATTTAAAAAGCTCCTCGATCCGTGCCCTTATTGATGCCGGAAGATAACCGATGTGGTAAGCAATGCCATAACGTACCATTTCTGCGAGGTAGTACCATTGATGGACTTCTTCCTGAATGTCCTTTGACAAGGCCTCAAGAAGCGGATCATTTCTCGGGCCATTCGGTTTTATCCGCTCATAGAAGGAGTGGGCGGCCCTTATGGCCTTGTCTCGTCCGTTGTAGTAAACGATGCTCTGCTTACGCTTTTCCTTGGAAAGTTTCCTGTTCTGTGTTTCGATAGCCAGCAGGAAGTCATTCACTTCAATACCGCTGCCGCGCACATTGGCGAGAAGTATTCGGCACTGATCTTCAAGTGCGTGGTCGTTATAAACCTCGATTCGTCCTTTCTTCAGATCAACAAGAAATTTGATCTGAACAACCGGCGAGTATGTGATTGCAAGAGCGTCTTCATCGCCTTCCTCCGCATTGAGCATCAATCTCAGATAGACCTGCGGATTCGGTATGTTCGGCGATGCGAAGATGAAGTGCGGTTTCTTCTGGCGATGCACGAGCTTGTCGACTACTTTGTAGTAGAAAGGCGCTCGACTGTTCTTGCCTGAAAGTTTGTGGGCCTCGTCGATGAACAGATAATCCAGGTCAAAGCGAGGCTTCGCTATCAGAAGGTAAAGAAGTCTCTCCGGCGTCATGACAAGGATGAAGTTCCGGTTATCGTCCTCTAGAGCCATGTCGCTTGCTGCTGTCACCACGCTGTAGTTATGGAGCTTCAGGTAGTTGACCTTCTCTGTATTCTTTTCTCCGCCAAGATCGTCTATGACTTTTG
>JAJGAH010000162.1 GCA_020844525.1 Eubacterium sp. | reverse complement strand
CGGGAGGGCCTGGAAGAGGCACGCTACTATCATGATGTGATTCTGGCGGATATGGAGAAGCTGCGTGGCTTTGTTGATGCGGCTGAGATCTATATCCCGGAGAAGTATCTGCCATATCCGACCTACGGAGAGCTGCTGTTTTCTCTGCGGTAAGCACAGGTTCCGGGAGATCAATCCCGGCTATGAAAAAATACATGCGCTTATCATAGAACATGCAAGGCAGAATGATGTAAGGGTCAGAAGATGTATGCTCATGAAATTGTCCTGATCACGAATTTTTTGACCACAATATCATACAGTATAAGAGCAGAGTACAAGAAAGAAAACTGCCGCAAAGCTGCATAAGAGCAGAGAACAAGAAAGAGAACTGCCGCAAGGCTGCGGCAAACGAGTGGGAACCGTCGCGCTTTCGGCGCGGCAGTTCCTAAAACTGTATCTAAGGGCAGTTTCTGTATAGGATATTTTTTAAGCATTATTTCCTTGCATATCCTTGAAAATCACTATATAAAGAAGAGGTAACACCTGAAAACCCCTGTACCGCAGTGGTGACAGAATCATCAAAATGTACACCGCGGCGATGACAAAGATGAGGAAAAATGAGTATGGATGAATATACACAGCACATCAGAAAATATGAGCAGCTGCAGAAGGAACACGATGCCTGTGGAATTGGAGCCGTTGTAAATATCGACGGACATCAGGACAATCGTGTACTGGATGATGCGCTTGCCATTGTAGAAAAGCTGGAGCACCGCGCAGGTAAGGATGCTTCCGGAACTGTCGGTGACGGTGTCGGCATACTGGCGCAGATCAGCCATGATTTCTTCAAAAAGGCAGCGGCCAAAGAGGGAATTGAACTGAAGGGACCGAGAGATTACGGCATTGGTATGATCTTTTTCCCTCAGGACACGATGAAACGCACCTTCGCGATGCGGATGATGAAGGTCATTGTAGAAAAGGAAGGCCTTCAGCTTCTTGGATGGCGTGAGGTTCCGATCCATCCGGAGATTCTGGGCAAGGTGGCACTGGACTGTATGCCATGTATCATGCAGTGCTTCATTGAACGGCCGGAGGGAATCCCGAGAGGTATTGATTTTGACCGGAAGCTCTACGTGGTCCGCCGTGAGTTTGAGCAGAGCTCTGAGGATACCTATATCTGCTCCATGTCCTCCAGAACGATCGTCTACAAGGGCATGTTCCTCGTAAAGCAGCTCAGAAGGTTCTATACCGACCTGCAGGACAAGGACTACAAGACGGCTATTGCCATCGTGCATTCCCGTTTCTCTACCAATACGACACCATCCTGGGACCGTGCGCATCCGTATCGTATGATTGCGCACAATGGTGAGATCAATACGATCCGAGGCAACATGGACCGTATGCTCGCCCGCGAGGAGACCATGACCAGCCCAATCATGGAGAAGGACATCGACAAGATCTACCCGGTTATCAGTGCTTCAGGCTCCGACTCCGCAATGCTGGACAATACGCTGGAGTTCCTGTACATGAACGGCATGGACCTGCCGCTGGCTATGATGGTCACCATTCCGGAGCCGTGGAACCATAACCGTTTCATGAGTGAGGACAAGAAGGATTTCTACCATTATTATGCGACCATGATGGAGCCCTGGGACGGACCTGCTGCCATCCTGTTTTCTGACGGTGACGTGCTGGGAGCAACCCTGGACCGGAACGGACTGCGTCCTTCCAGGTACTATATCACCGATGACAACCGCCTGATCCTCTCCTCCGAGGTCGGCGTACTGGATATTCCGCCGGAGCATGTGATCAAGAAATCCCGTCTCACACCCGGCAGAATTCTCCTGGTTGACACGCTGAAGAAGGAAATTATCTCTGATGATGACTGCAAGCGGTATTATGCACACCGTAAGCCCTATGGTGAATGGCTGGACCGCAATCTTCTGAAGCTGAAGGATGTTCCGATTCCGAACAAGAAGATTCCGGTACACAATAAGGAGATGCGGGACCGTCTCTACAAGGTATTCGGATATACCTATGAGGATGTCAAGGATTCGATCCTCCCGATGGCGGAAAATGGCGTAGAGCCGACAGCCTCCATGGGCCACGATGTACCCCTGGCGGTTCTGTCCAGACAGCACCAGCTGCTGTTCAATTATTTCAAGCAGCAGTTCGCACAGGTCACAAACCCGCCCATCGACTCCCTGCGTGAGGAGATTGTTACCGATACCACGGTCTACATCGGGTCCGATGGTGATCTGCTCAATGAAAAGAGCGGCAACTGTACGATGCTTGAGGTCAACCACCCGATTCTGACCGGCGTAGACCTGATGAAGATCAAATCACTGGACCGTCCCGGCTTCCACGCACAGGTGGTTTCTCTGCTGTATTACAAGAACACCTCGCTGGCAAGAGCGCTGGAGCAGCTGAACATCACCGTTGACCGCGCGTATGCAAATGGGAAGAATATCATCATCCTCAGTGACCGTGGCGTGGATGAGAACCACGTACCGATTCCGTCACTGCTGGCCGTATCCTCCGTGGAGCAGCATCTGGTCCGGACAAAGAAGCGGACAGCTGTCTCCCTGATTCTGGAGAGCGCAGAGCCCAGAGATGTGCATCAGATCGCAGCTCTGCTCGGCTTCGGTGCCCGGGCCATCAATCCGTATCTTGCACATGAGTGCATCGCGGAGCTGATCGATACCAGCATGCTGGACAAGGATTACCATACGGCAATCGCCGATTACAATAACGCCCTGCTGGGCGGCGTGGTAAAGACCGCCGCAAAGATGGGTATTTCCACGATTCAGTCCTATCAGTCCGCGCGTATTTTTGAGGCAATCGGTCTGGACAAGGAGACGATTGACAAGTACTTTACAGGAACAGTCAGCCGTGTAGGCGGCATCGGCATCAAGGAGATCGAGGAGGGCATCACCTTCCGCCACAATCACGCCTTTGATCCGCTCGGCCTTTCGGTGGATACGTCTCTGGACTCCGTCGGCTTCCACTATCTCAGAAGCGGCAAGGACAAGGAGGACCATCTGTACAATCCGGAGACCATCGTCACTCTGCAGGAGGCAGTGCGCTCCGGCGACTACGACAAGTTCCGCGAATATACGGATATGGTGGATGATTCCGGCAGACCGCATACGCTGCGCGGCCTCCTCGAGTTCGCACCGAAGCAGGACCCTGTCCCGCTGGAGGAGGTAGAACCGGTAGAAAATATTGTGAAGCGCTTCAAGACAGGCGCCATGTCCTTCGGTTCCATATCCAAGGAGGCACATGAGACCATGGCCATTGCGATGAACCGGCTGGGCGGCAAGTCAAATACCGGTGAAGGCGGAGAGGATCCGGCAAGATACGGAACCGAAAAGAATTCCGCCATAAAGCAGGTGGCATCCGGACGGTTCGGTGTCACAAGCGCCTATCTGAACAGCGCAGCCGAGATACAGATCAAGATGGCGCAGGGCGCGAAGCCCGGTGAAGGCGGTCATCTGCCGGGCAAGAAGGTCTATCCATGGGTAGCGGCCACAAGATTTTCAACGCCGGGTGTGTCCCTGATCTCCCCGCCGCCGCACCATGATATTTATTCCATCGAGGATCTTGCGCAGCTGATCTATGACCTGAAGAACGCCAACCGTGACGCCAGAATTTCCGTCAAGCTGGTTTCCGAGAACGGCGTAGGCACAATTGCCTCCGGTGTAGCGAAGGCAGGTGCCCAGGTCATCCTGATTTCCGGCTATGACGGCGGTACAGGAGCGGCACCGATCTCCTCGATCCACAATGCGGGCCTTCCCTGGGAGCTGGGTGTCTCCGAGGCTCATCAGTCCCTGCTGCAGAATAACCTGCGTGACCGTGTGATTATTGAGACTGACGGAAAGCTGATGAGCGGCCGTGACGTTGCCATCGCAGCTCTGCTTGGCGCGGAGGAATACGGCTTTGCCACAGCACCGCTGATCTGCATGGGCTGCATGATGATGCGTGTCTGCTCCAAGGACACCTGTCCGGCCGGTGTGGCAACGCAGAATGAGGAGCTCAGAAAGCGTTTTGCCGGCAAGCCGGAATATGTCATGAACTTCATGATTTTTATCGCCAGACAGCTCCGTGAGATTATGGCTTCCATGGGATTCCGTACGGTTGATGAGATGATTGGCCGCACAGACTGCCTCGAGAAGAGGAAAAATCTGATCACGGACCGTGCTGCCGAGGTGGATATGAGCAGGATTCTGGATCCGTCCTATGCGCATGCGGCGAAGTCCCACTTTGATCAGAAGGATGTGTACAACTTCCATCTGGAGAAGACACTGGATGAATCTGTACTTCTGCCGAAGTTCCATGCTGCGCTTTCTGCAAAGCCCGGTCAGAAGATCGAAAAGCAGGAGATCACGCTGAAGGTTTCCAGTACCGACCGTGCCTTTGGTACGATTCTCGGTTCCGAGATCACCAGAAGGTTCGGTGACACGCTGGACGATGACACCTTTGTTGTACATGCGGTCGGTGGCGGCGGACAGTCGTTCGGCGCATTCGCTCCAAAGGGATTGAGCATGTATCTGGAGGGCGATGCAAACGACGGCTTCGGAAAGGGACTTTCAGGCGGCAAGCTCGTTGTAGTTCCCTCACCGAAGGCCACCTTCAAGGCAGATGAAAATATCATCATCGGCAATGTGGCCTGCTATGGTGCCACCTCCGGAAAGGTATACGTTTCCGGAATCGCGGGCGAGCGGTTCTGCGTCAGAAACTCCGGTGTGACTGCCGTCGCAGAGGGCTGCGGTGACCATGGTCTGGAATACATGACTGGCGGAAGAGCCGTAATTCTCGGCACTACAGGAAAGAACTTCGCGGCAGGTATGTCCGGCGGCATTGCCTATGTGCTGGATTCCGACCATACCCTGTACCGCAGGATGAACAAGGACATGACCACGCTTCAGGAGCTGACAGACAAGTATGATATCCAGGAGCTGAAATATATTCTGGAGGACTATGAGGCAGAGACAGGTTCAAAGCTGGCCGCAGAGATTCTGGCCGATTTCCCGAGATGGATTCCTGATTTCAAGAAGGTCGTACCGAATGATTATCAGAGAATGATGACTGCCATCGGAAAATACGAGGAGCAGGGCGTCAAGCATGAGCACGCGGTTCTGGAAGCATTTGAAGAAGTGACAAGGAGGGTATCCTGATGGGAAAAGCAACAGGTTTTCTTGAATACAGCAGAAAAAGCAATACTGATGTCCCTGTGCAGGAGCGTGTGCGGACTTTTAAGGAATTTCATGTGCCGCTCGGACAGGAGGACCGTATGGAGCAGGGTGCCCGCTGCATGAACTGCGGTGTTCCCTTCTGCCAGTCCGCCATGAAGCTCAACGGAATGGTGACCGGATGTCCGCTGCACAATCTGATTCCGGAATGGAATGACCAGATTTATCGCGGACATTTCCAGGAGGCCTTCAGCCGTCTGATCAAGACCAGCAATTTTCCGGAGTTTACCGGAAGGGTCTGCCCGGCGCTCTGTGAGAAGGCATGTATCAACGGTGAGTACGGCGATCCTGTGACCATCCATGACAACGAGCTCTTTACGATTGAGACGGCCTTTGAGAAGGGCTATATCAAACCCCAGGTCCCGCAGATCAGAAGCGGAAAAAAGGTGGCGGTTGTGGGTGCTGGCCCTTCAGGACTGGCAGCGGCCGATGAGCTCAATCACAGGGGGCACAGCGTGACTGTCTTCGAGCGTGAGGACAGAATCGGCGGCCTGCTGATGTACGGCATTCCGAATATGAAGCTGGACAAGAGCGTGATTTACCGGCGTAAAAAGCTGATGGAGGCAGAGGGTGTTGTGTTCCGCACCGGTGTGAACATCGGAGCGGCTCCGGCAGATGCAGTCGCACCTGCCAGGGCAGCGGCAAAGGATGCTGCGCCAGATCAGGCGGCAGCGAAGAGTGATGCGGCAGAGAAGACAGCATCGGAGAAGGCGGAAGGGAAGGCTGCTGCAAAGCATATGGCTTCTGCAAAGTCAGGCTATGTGTCAGTACAGGATCTTCTGCGGGAATATGACGCCGTCATCCTCGCCTGCGGCGCAAAGCAGGCAAGGTCTCTTCCGGGCGCTGATCCGGAGAAAATCCACGGCATCTACTATGCTGTTGACTTCCTGAAGGCAACCACAAAGAGCCTGCTCGATCATGGCATGGCGGATGGTGTCTGGAAGACTGCGAAGAGCCGGGATGCGGAAACCCTTATGAAGGAAAGCGATTT
>JAJGAH010000161.1 GCA_020844525.1 Eubacterium sp. | reverse complement strand
ATCTGTCGATATCACCATGACTGTATATGAGATGTTTACCTATTCCCTGCACAACGATCCGCCGGTTCTCTCCGGGCAGTGGGCTTCCGTCTCTGTACTTGGCGGCATTATCGGTGCTTATCACGCAAATTCTCTTGGCTCTGAAGATCCGATCAGGCAGCTTGCCGGAAAATCAGCGGAACTGAAAAAAGCCTGTGCTGCCATTCATGGAACGCCTGTTGCCGGGACGGAGGACGTAAGCTATCAGATTCCAGTTCTTGCGGGATTTCCGGTCTGGTTTCAATTCTGGGATGGAGATGAGGAATTTCCGCCGAACAGCCAGTTCCTTCTGGACCGGAATGCGCTGCAGTTCATTCGCTACGAGACGGTATGGTATCTGACTGCAAGCCTTCGGGCGTACCTGCTGGACTTCGTAAACGGCAGAAAAATTCTGTGAATTAAAAATACCCTGCCTTGTGCAGTCAGGATCAGGCAATACCTGTCCACTGCAGTAAGCAGGGTATTTTTTATATTATGATGTCAGGGTCAAAGGATGTAAGACCTTGAAATTATCCTGAAATTCTCACTGTTTCGACAAGCAAGCAGTCATGCTGCCGGCTGCACAGTGGCGTTGCCGCCGCCGTTATCTGCAGCTCCATTGTCGCCACCACCATTATCTGTCGTTCCTGGATCTGATGCACCACCGCCTGATCCGCTGCCATTACCCGGATCGGTCGTTCCGTTATCTGTGCCGCCGGAATTATCCGTATTCTGTCCATTGTTCTGCGATGGATCCACGACCGTTCCAGAACCGGAATTATTTGTCCCGCCGGAATTGTCAGAAGTGTTCCCGCTATAGCCAGAACCGGAATTGTCCGCGCTGCCGGGATCATAGGTCCCACCAGAATATCCGTTTCCGCCATCACTGTATCCGCCGGAATATCCGTTATCTGCCGAATTGTAGGTACTGTCATTGCTGTCGTAGGAATATCCGGATGAACTATCACTGCTTGAAGAAGACGTGATTCCGGTATTGCTGTCCGACGAACTGGACGCCTGCACCGTCGCATTCTTGATGGCCTCGTCCAGTTTTGTACCATACAGGTAGTGCTGCAGATATGCGCTGTTGATCTCAAGATCCGGAACCAGAACCGACATACCATTGATCGTCTCGGAGGAATATGCCCCGTCCACAGGTATCCTGTAGCTCTTTGAATTCAGCGAAAGATCCCCGCTGAATACGGTTTTGGCATACTTCAGGATCTCCTTGTTGCTCAGGTCCGTCTCAAAATAAGGGATCAGGTCGCTGACCATGCTGAGCACCTTTGTAATGCTGGATTTCTTTACCTTATTGAATACAGCCGTCAGCAGCTTTCTCTGTCTTTCTGTTCTCTCCCAGTCAGAGTTGCCGACATAACGCATACGGCTGTAAGCAAGTGCCTGCTCCGGCGTCAGTGTATTCTTGCCCTCCTTCAGACCCCATGCCTCTGAAACAGAAGCGTTGTCCTCTGCGGACCCGAGACCCTCATTGGCATTCATGTAATTGGCCTCTTCCTCGGTCAGCGTAATCTCCAGATCACCGATCTTTGTCATCGTCTCCAAAAAGCTGTCAAAATCCACGACAACATTGCCATCAATGGTGATACCGAAGTCCTCCTGTATCACCTGGTCCAGAAGGCTCATACCGCCAAGAACATAGGCAGCATTGATACGGTTTGCCGAATACCCGGGGATCGGCACATACATGTCACGCATCAGGGAGACCATTGTGATCTTGTTTGTCTTCGTATTGATAGAAGCGATAATCATCGTATCGGAACGCGTGCGGCTGGTGTCATCTGCACGTTTGTCCTGACCGATCAGAAGAATATTCTTCACATCGTCGCTGTTCATGACATCAATATTGCTGGTATCGAAATTAACATCACTGGCGCTCATGGTGTCACTGCTCGCACTGGTGTCAACATCAAAGGTCTCATCACTGCGCGCCACATAAGCCTCATCGGCTTTGTTCACCCTCTTGATGCTGTTCAGCGTTCCCTCCAGAAACAGGAAAAAAATAATCGCAAGTGCTGCCAGGATAATGATGATCATCGCAATCAGCCTTGCAGCCATCTTTCCCCTGGAACGCCTGGAATGCTCCCGTCTTTGAGAATGCCTGTGTTCCATTTCCGGATCTTTCTGTGGTCTCGAACTCATATGCTCTTCTTTCCAAGTTCCACCGAACTTACCTGCCATACCCTCATGGCACATGCGCAATACCATCCGGCCCCACCCTCACAGCGGGACGATATGCATTCCTGTTCAAATTATTTCAAAGCTTACATAAGCGTTACCATAGCAGATATTAATTTTGCCGTCAAGCTGAAAAACGCTGAAAAAGCAGGGACACTCCAGCCATGTAAACTAAAGTGATCATATTAAAAAACAGGGAGATTCCAGCCATATACAGTCTGGAATAATCCCTGCTTTTATCGTTAACTTTTCATACAGATATGTCAGGCAATACAGCTGCGCTATGCAGTTCAGATACACACATCAGTGCAGGTGCACAAATCAGTTCAAAGATACAGATCAGCCCCAGTGCGCAGCTCAGCTCAGATGCACAGATCAGTTCAGATGCCAGATATCCTCATTGTACTGTGCAATCGTGCGGTCGGATGAGAAGAATCCGGCCTTTGCGATGTTGACCAGCTCCTTCTTGTACCAGCTCTCACGGTCGTTGAAGTCCTCAAACATTCTTTCCTTTGTCTGAATGTAGTCCTTCAGGTCAAGCAGCGTCATGAACCAGTCCTTGGAAATCAGCTCATGATGCAGTCTCTCCAGGCTGACCGGATCCCCGACAGATTCTACCTCCTTGCCGACAATGAAGTCTACCAGCTTGTGGATCAGCGGGTCATTCTCGTAGTAATCCTTTGCCACGTATCCATTGGTCTCATAGAGCTTTACAACCTCCTCGGATTTCTTTCCGAAGATATAGATGTTGTCATCGCCTACCAGCTCGTGAATTTCTACATTTGCGCCGTCCTCTGTTCCCAGGGTGATGGCACCGTTCAGCATGAACTTCATATTGCCGGTACCGGAAGCCTCCTTGGACGCAAGAGAAATCTGCTCGGAAATATCCGCTGCCGGAATGATCTTCTCTGCCTTTGTAATGTTGTAGTTCTCGATCATGACCACCTTCAGGTACGGGCTGACTTCCGGATCCTTTGTGGTGAGTTCCTGCAGGCAGAGGATCAGATGAATGATATCCTTGGCAATTGTATACGCCGGTGCGGCCTTCGCTCCAAAGATCATCGTGATCGGACGCTTCGGAAGATTGCCCTTCTTGATCTCGAGATATTTGTAAATGGCATACAGCGCATTCATCTGCTGTCTCTTGTACTCATGCAGACGCTTTACCTGTACATCAAAGATGGAGTCCACGTCCAGCACAAGGTTCTGCGTCTCATAGAGATACTCTGCCGCCTTTCTCTTGTTGTGATGACGAATGGTTCCGATCTTGTGAAGCACTTCATCATCATCGTAGTACTTCATCAGTTTTTCCAGCTCCATGGCGTCCTTGCGGAAGCCCGGTCCGATCAGTGACTCAATATATGAGGTCATCTCCGGATTGGAGGCGATGAACCAGCGGCGGAAGGTAATTCCGTTCGTCTTGTTGTTGAACTTTTCCGGATAGAGCTTGTAGAAGTTCTTCAGCTCAGACTCCTCAAGGATCTTTGTGTGCAGGGAGGCAACGCCGTTTACGGAATGGCCGTAATGGATGTCCATGGAAGCCATGTGCACCAGGTTATCCTTGTCGATAATATAGGTGCTCTCATCCTTGACGGTGTCCTTGATCCGGCGGTCAAGCTCGCGGATAATCGGGAGCAGATGCGGAACAGCCTCCTCCAGATAATCGATGGGCCATTTTTCCAGTGCCTCTGCCAGGATGGTGTGGTTGGTGTACGCACAAGTCTTTGTGACCACAGAAATCGCTTCATCCATGGAAAGACCGCGCTTTGTCAGGAGACGGATCAGCTCCGGGATCACCATGGACGGATGAGTGTCGTTGATCTGAACAGCCACATACTCATCCAGCTTATGCAGGTCTGCGCCGCGCTCGTCAGCCTCCTTCAGAATCAGCTGTGCCGCATTGCTGACCATGAAGTACTGCTGGTATACACGAAGGATTCTGCCATCGCGGTCACTGTCATCCGGATACAGGAAAAGGGTCAGGTTTCTCTGAATATCTCTCTTATCGAAGTTGATACTGTCATCCTGAACCATTCCATCATCGACTGAATCCAGATCAAACAGATGCAGGCGGTTGCACTTTCCGGTCTCATAGCCCGGGATATCAATATCGTACATCGTTGATTTCAGCGTAAATCTGCCGAAGGGTACCTCAAAGGATTCCGGACGGCGCTCCAGCCAGCTGTCCTTGCGGATCCAGGGATTGATGACCTCGTGCTGCTTGTTGTTCAGGAACTCCTGACGGAACAGGCCGTAGTGGTAATTCAGTCCTACGCCATCTCCGCAGAGGTTCAGGGTTGCAATAGAATCCAGGAAGCAGGCTGCCAGACGGCCGAGTCCGCCATTTCCCAGAGAGGGCTCATTTTCAAGTCCCTCGATGTCAGCTACGCAGAGCTTGTACTTTTTCAGAATGGCGTTGATCTTGTCATAGAGTCCCAGATTGATCAGGTTGTTGGACAGCAGTTTTCCAATCAGGAATTCAGCAGAAATATAATAGAGCTTCTTCTTGCCATTTACCCTTGGACGGCCCTCCATCTCTTCCTTCGTGATCTGCATCAGAGCTTCCAGAATTTCTTCTTTTGTACAGTCCTTCAGTCCTCTGCCGAAGCGCGTCATCAGAATATTGTTGATTCTCTCTTCCATGACAGCATCTACCGTAGTTTCTTTCGTTGCTTCGATTGTTCCCATGTTCTGATTCTCCTTATTTTTGTCTTCCGAGTCATCCGATCTGAACTTTTTTGTCTTCTTCATCCTTCAGGTCTGCAGCAGCCTTGCCAGAAGCCGGTTTTTTTCCCGTACCATCTGACTTCCGGTTCTTCTTTTCCGGCATCCGGCTGTACAGCTCCGTCAGTTCACGTATTCTCTCCACAGTGTGTGTATCAAGCTGGCCCGGCAGCATCCTCCATTTCCAGTTGTCACCAACCGTGGATGGAAAATTAATTCTTGCCTCGTTGCCAAGTCCCAGATAATCCTGAAGCGGAATCACTGCAAGGTCCGCAACGCTTGCCATCGCGAGCCGCACAAAATCCTCCTGCGGGTCAACCCTGTGTCCCAGATATTTTCTGGCAAACGCCTTACCCTTCCGCCCAAGCCTGTGATACCAGCCGACAACGGTTTCATTGTCGTGTGTGCCGGTATAAACGACACAATTGTGATCATAGTTGTGTGGAAGGAATGCATTATCCGGATCGCCGTCAAAGGCAAATTCCAGAACCTTCATGCCCGGATAGCCGGACTCGCGCACCATTTCAATGACATCATCTGTCAGAAGGCCGAGATCCTCTGCGATGTAATTCTGTTCGCCCAGAGCCTTTCTGACCGCACGGAAGAGATCCATGCCCGGTCCCTTTTCCCAGTGTCCGTTCCGCGCATTCTTTGCGCCGTAGGGAATCGAATAATAGCCGGCAAAACCGCGAAAATGATCGATCCGTACCATATCATAGAGGTCCGCGCATTTCCGCATTCTGCGGATCCACCAGCTGTAGCCTGTCTTTCTGTGATAATCCCAGTCATACAGAGGATTGCCCCAGAGCTGCCCGTCTGCAGAAAAGATATCCGGCGGACACCCCGCGACACCTGATGGTCTGCCATCTGCATCAAACTGAAACAGTTCCCTGCCGGCCCAGCAGTCCGCACTGTCCATCGCGACATAAATCGGAATATCTCCGATGATACCAATGCCCTTCTGATTTGCATAAGTCCGGAGCGCATTCCACTGCTTTGCAAAGGCGAACTGCAGGAAGCGGTAAAAATCCACCTCCTCCTTCAGGTCCTCTGCTGCCTGCCTTAACGCCTCCGGGTCGCGGTCACGCAGCTTTTCAGGCCAGAGACTCCAGGCCTTCCCGTCCTGACTGTTCTTGATCGCCATATAGAGCGCATAATCTGTCAGCCAGTCACTGTTCTTTTCGCAGAACTGCTCAAATGCAGGCTTCTGGTCCTCCATATCGGCAAAACGCCGGTATGCCTTTTTCAGTACAAGAAAGCGGGTAAAATATATTTTTTCATAGTCCACATATTCCGGATTCTGTCC
>JAJGAH010000160.1 GCA_020844525.1 Eubacterium sp. | reverse complement strand
CCACTCATGACAGCCACAACTGCATCTGCTCCTGACAGTTCCCTCGCCTTCCGGATCAGGTAGGCATGACCATTGTGGAAGGGATTGTATTCTGCGATAATTCCGATTACCTTCATGTCAAAAAATCTCCCCGGTGTTCTGATTCGCGCACTGTATTTCTATCATTTTTTTGCTGCATTCATCATATCGTGCGTCACATAGATTGTAAATCAGCTCTCTGGCATTTTCACATGTGACGGATTGCAGTAAATTAATATTATCTATATCTATTTGCTTTGTTTTGCATTTCCTTGTATTTCTTGTACGTATTCTCCTTAACACAGGAAAAACAAACACCGGGAATAGTGATATTGTTTCCGTTATTAAACAATATTGACGCTTGATGAAGGCCGCAGATGGTACTATACTTTATGCATGGAAGTATGTGCTTATTCATTCATCCGTTTCCTTCTGTTTGTACAGTAAAGTGCGCAAATTATGATATTGTGTGCGAACGATATACTGTATCAGAGCTGACCCGGAATCGGAAAAGCATATCTGGAAAGGAGCCTGGAAATGGCATTTATTGACAGTATCAAAGAAAAAGCAAAATCCAACAAGAAAACAATCGTATTACCGGAGTCCATGGACCAGCGTACCTACGAGGCCGCTGTAAAATGCACCAGAGAGGGAATTGCAAACATCGTGATTCTCGGCACACCTGAGGACATTCAGAACCATGGCAGCGGCTATGATCTGACAGGAATCACCATCGTTGATCCGTTTACAGATCCGAACCGCCAGAAATATATTGACAAGTTTGTAGAACTGCGTGCGAAGAAGGGTGTTACCCCGGAAATCGCAGAGCAGCAGATGACAAAGGATTATATGTACTTCGCATGCCTGATGTGCAAATGCGGTGATGCAGACGGTGTTGTATCCGGTGCGTGCCATTCTACAGGCAATACCATCCGTCCGGCGCTTCAGCTTCTGAAGACAAAGCCAGGTGTCAAGAGCGTTTCCGGTTTCTTCATCGTAGAGGTTCCGAACTGTGAATATGGTGAAAACGGCACCTTCCTGTTTGCTGACTGTGCAGTCAACACAGATTTTGATTCCGAGAAGCTTGCCGAGATCGCAGGCCTTTCCGCAGATTCCTTCCGTGCGTACATTGGAGCAGAACCGAAGGTCGCAATGCTTTCCTATTCTACAAAGGGAAGCGCAAAGCATGACAATGTCACCATGGTAGCAGAGGCCGCAAAGATTGCCAAGGAGAAATATCCGAATGTCAAGATCGACGGTGAGCTGCAGTTCGATGCCGCCATCGTTCCTACAGTTGCAAAGCTGAAGGCACCGGAGAGCGAGGTTGCCGGCCATGCGAATACGCTGATCTTCCCGAGCCTTGAGGCAGGAAACATCGGATACAAGATCGCCCAGAGACTTGCCCATGCAAACGCATACGGTCCGGTTCTGCAGGGTCTGTCCATGCCTGTTAATGATCTGTCCCGCGGATGCTTTGCGGATGACATCGTTGGCGTTGTTGCCATGACCGCTGTAGAATCCATGATGACCAGATAAAATTCAAATTGAACAACCAGGAGGGTTTGACAAATGAAAGTATTAGTGATCAACTGCGGAAGCTCCTCGCTGAAATATCAGCTCATTGACTCCGCATCAGAGGAGGTTCTTGCAAAGGGCCTTTGCGAGCGTATCGGCATTGACGGCCGTCTTGTATACCAGAAAGAGGGTCTTGACAAGGAAATCACAGAGGCACCGATGCCGACACATAAGGAAGCCATCAAGATGGTGCTGGACGCACTCACCAATGACAAGACCGGCGCTATCCATTCCCTGAAGGAAATTGACGCAGTTGGTCATCGTGTCGTACATGGCGGTGAGAAGTTCGCCTGCTCCGCAAGAGTTGACGATGCCATGATCAAGGCACTGGAGGATTGCTCGGATCTTGCTCCGCTTCATAATCCGGCAAATCTGGTCGGTATCCATGTATGCCAGGAGCTGATGCCGGATGTCCCGATGGTCGGCTGCTTCGACACTGCATTCCATCAGACCATGCCTGAGAAAGCTTATCTGTATGCAATCCCGATTGAGTATTATGAGAAGTATCATATCCGCAAATACGGCTTTCACGGAACCAGTCACAGCTTTGTTTCCAAAGAAACAGCGAAGTTCCTGGGTCTTGACCTGAACAACAGCAAAATTATCGTATGCCACCTTGGCAACGGCGCATCCGTCAGCGCAGTAAAGAACGGAAAATGCGTTGATACCTCTATGGGTCTGACACCTCTTGCAGGTCTTGCAATGGGAACACGCTCCGGTGACATTGATCCCTCCGTTGTAGAATTCCTTGGAAAGAAGCTGAATCTTGATGCGTCCGGCGTACTGAACATCCTGAACAAGAAATCCGGTGTGTTCGGTCTCTCCAGAGGCCTTTCCAGTGACTTCCGCGACCTTGCGGATGCAGCAGGCAAGGGAAATCATGATGCAGAGGTTGCACTTGAGGTATTCGCTTACCGTGTAAAGACCACCATCGGCGCCTATGTTGCTGCCATGGACGGGGTAGATGCCATCGCATTCACTGCCGGAATCGGCGAGAATGATGGAGCAACCCGTGCAAGAATTATGGATGGCTTCAGCTACCTTGGCATCAAGATTGATCCGGAGAAGAACAAACTCCGCGGGCAGAACGTAAAGATCTCAACCGATGATTCCAAGGTTGCAGTCTGTGTAATCCCGACCAACGAAGAGCTTGCCATCTGCCGTGATACCGTCGCAATTCTCAGTCAGAATAAATAATACTGATTTTTGCAACAGCTCTGCCATAAGTCTGGCATCCAGATCACCTGACCACTGCATTCATACATTATCTAAAACCAAAGGATGGCTCCACATTTCCCTTGACAAAGCAGAACGGCCTGTGTATAATTTTCAAGTGCGATTGAGAAAATCGACGGTTTATTTTGAATTCTGGAAGTATGAGGAGGTGTTATAATGTCCATCTGTCCAAAAAATAAATCATCCAAATCACATAGAGATAAGAGAAGAGCAAACTGGAAAATGTCCGCTCCGAACCTTGTCAGATGCAGCAAATGTGGAGCACTTATGATGCCTCACAGAGTATGCAAGAACTGCGGCACCTACAACAAGAAACAGGTTGTAGACGTAGAAGAGGCATAATCATCTGCTTTTCAATATGTGAACCATCAGGACTGCTATCTTTGGCAGTCCTTTTTTATTTGTATACTCACCTATGATGTATACAATACACGAAACAGACCAGAATTATGTCTTGCATTCGGGCCGTCGTTTTCAGACCTGTCAGATTCATCCGGGTCGTTCTTCCGGATGCAGGCACGCAGATTGACAGCATAACTGGTCACGTGCTATAATTTCGAATATCTATGAAATGTAACAATCTTGTAACTTTTATTCCGGACAGAATCCTGCTTCTGTTCTTGTAAAGGGGAATGCAATTATGAATACTCATAAAATTTCCGGAATGATTGCGGTTGGCATGAGTGCCGCACTGCTGTTGTCCGGATGCTCTTTTTCCAGTGGCATGAATCACCTGGTTGGAACCATTACCGATACGGGCAAGGAGACGGTTCTTTCCTCTTCAAGCGAGGAGGAGACAACGGTCCAGGCCATCAGCTTTGATACGAGGGTGGAGGCCCCTGTTTTCAATACCGATCTTGCCGGCTCCACAGATGTAGCACAGAATGGTACAACCACCCTCAAGGCAGACGCTTCCGTTTCCGGAGGCGGTACGCTCAGCTACCAGTGGTATTCCAATAATGTAGATTCCAATGGCGGCGGTACGAAGATCGAGGGTGCTACAGGGGCTGAGTATAATCCGGATACCTCCAGCAGCGGCACAACCTATTATTATGTGGTTGCCATCAACACACAGAACGGCAAGGTCAACGAGACCACCAGCTCCACACACAGTGTGACCGTATGGGGCAATATGTACTGGCAGCGTAATGCTGACAATGGCGGCTTCCAGTACTTGAACCATGATGACGGCTCCTATCCTTCCAACACGTCCATGGAGATCGATGGTGTCACCTTTACCTTTAATGACAGCGGATTTGCAGTCGATCCGGATACAGGAGCCTATGTCGATGTCACACAGTACGGAGAGTCTGCTGCGGAAAGCACGTCTGCTTCATCTTCCGCCAATAGCGGTTCCGATCTTGTGACGTCCACGTCAGGTAATTAATCTGCGCAGCACAGCAAAAAGGGAAGTGGGAATACATACATATGAGTGAAAAAGTAAGGGTTGTCGTAGATGCGATGGGTGGCGATTACGCCCCGGAGGAGCCGGTAAAGGGAGCCCTGGAAGCGCTTCAGGAAAACGACAGAATAGAGCTGATCCTCGTCGGCCAGGAGAACAGAATCAAAGAGGAGCTCTCAAAATATCAGTATGATGCTTCAAGAGTACGGATTGTTCCTGCAGATGAAATCATCGAGACTGGTGAGCCGCCGGTGCGGGCCATTCAGACAAAGAAGAATTCCTCCCTTGTTGTCGGGTTGAACCTGGTACACAAGGGCGAAGCAGATGCCTTTGTGTCCTCCGGCAGTACAGGTGCCGTACTTGTGGGCGGTCAGGCCATTGTCAAGAAAATCCGCGGTATTCACCGTGCGCCTCTGGCACCGCTGCTTCCAACTGCAAACGGGGTTTCTCTTCTGATTGACTGTGGTGCCAGCGTGGACGCGCGTCCCGCACATCTCGTTCAGTTTGCCGTAATTGGCTCGATCTACATGAAGCAGGTGCTTGGAATCCAGAACCCGCGTGTGGGTCTTGTAAATATCGGCGTAGAAGAGGAGAAAGGCAATGCTCTTTGCAAGGAGACCTACCCTCTGCTCGCAGACTGTCCTTACATCAACTTCATCGGAAATATTGAAGCCCGGGACATCAGCAAGGGTGTGGCTGATGTTTATGTGACAGAGGCATTCGTCGGCAATGTCATTCTGAAAATGTATGAGGGTGTGGCCAGTACTCTTCTTCATGAGATCAAGGATGCGATCTACTCCACGACCCGCAGCAAGATTGGCGGTCTTCTGATCAAGCCCGCGTTAAAGAGTACCCTGAAGAAGTTCGATGCTACCGCTTACGGTGGTGCACCTCTGCTCGGTCTGAAGGGACTGGTTGTAAAGACCCATGGAAGCTCAAAGGCAAAGGAATTCAAGAATACTGTTCTGCAGTGTATCCAGTTTAAGGAGCAGGACGTAAACGGGAAAATCCAGGAATTTCTTGCACAGGAATCTGCCGCAAAAGAGTCTGCCCGTCAATCTGCCGATGGCACAGAACAGCAGAACGATTCCCAGTGAGGCCGGATCATGGAATTTGAACTGCTGCAGAATATTATCGTTGAGATTCTTCATGTTGATCCCAGAGAGATCACAATGGACACGACCTTTTCTGGTGATCTTGGCGCAGATTCTCTGGATCTTTTTCAGATTGCCTCTCTTGTCGATGAGAAATTCGAGATAGAAATTTCCGGAGAGGAATTTCTGAATATCAGGACAGCCGGAGATCTCGTAAACCTGATCAGGAAAAAGACCAGAAAATAAGGATTCTTACAAAGACTGCCGCCGGTTTTTCAGGCCATACCAACCGGAGGCAGTCTTTGTTGCGCTTTTTTGCTATGTCATTGGGACTGGGGCTATATGTACTCAGGCAATTGTCCTGAATTTCAAATATATGCAGATCTTGCAGTACACGAAAAAGGAGCAGAGTTTATGGAAGAAAAGTTAACAGAATTACAGCAGAAAATCGGTCATACCTTCACCGATATCAGATGGCTGGAGCTGGCCCTTCGTCACAGCTCTTATGCGAATGAACATCATCTCGGACATAAGGGTTGTAACGAGCGACTGGAATTCCTGGGAGATGCGGTCCTGGAGCTGGTGTCCAGCGCCTACCTCTATGACCATTATCCGGAGCTGCCGGAGGGGCAGCTGACCAGGCTTCGTGCCAGCCTTGTCTGTGAGCCTACGCTTGCTTATGATGCCAGATCGTTCGGTCTTGAGAACTACCTTCTCCTTGGTAAGGGGGAGGAAGCAACCGGCGGAAGAAAGCGGGACTCCGTGGTCTCAGATGCGCTGGAAGCGGTTATAGGTGCCATTTTCAAGGACGGAGGCTTTGCGGAAGCCAGAACGTTTATTCTTCGTTATATTATGGATGACGTGCCCCACAAGCAGCTGTTCCATGATTCAAAGACACATCTGCAGGAAATGCTGCAGGCCGTATCGGATGAACCGATCCATTATGAAATCAT
>JAJGAH010000159.1 GCA_020844525.1 Eubacterium sp. | reverse complement strand
ATATTGAGTTGAGCCATTGGTTTTCCTTTCGGTACTATGTTGAATGTCGTGATTCTCATTATACCTTAAGGCTGAGCCATTGGCTCTTTTTGAATTATTGAATTTACACCATTATACGGACTCTATCTATATCATAGTTTAGGTAATTAGCGATCAATACAATTGCAATGAATGTTACAGGAAGAAAAGACCGTGTCTATATATAGATATACTAAAGAAAAAATCAAACTTCATAAATTTAAACAAAGATGGAAACAAAGATTTCCTGACAGCTTTACATATCCAGTGATTATCTGTGAAAATTGTGAAGTTTCCATTGGTAAGGGTAGCTATGGGGGCTTAGATATACGCAGTGATGTAAAAGACGCAAAACTTACCATAGGTAGTTATTGCTCTTTTGCTGAAGTCACTTTTATACTTGGGCTTGATCACGAACTGCATCACGTCTCTACATATCCATTTAAGGCCAAAATAGTTAACCCTGGTTCGTTTGAAGCCATCTCCAAAGGTGACATTACTATTGACGACGATGTTTGGATTGGTTTTCGCTCTACTATCATGTCTGGAGTCCACATAGGCCAAGGGGCTGTAGTGGCGGCAGGAGCGGTTGTCACAAAGGACGTTCCACCATATGCCATTGTCGGTGGTGTGCCTGCAAAGATTATAAAGTACCGATTTAGCCCAGAGGTTATCGAACAGCTCCTCAAACTGGATTATAGCAAGCTCACGGATGATATGATTCGGGAAAGGATCGATGATCTCTACACCTCCTTGGATGGCAAATCTCCAGAGGAGGTCGAGAAGCTTCTGGCGTGGTTTCCGAAGAAAAGTTGATAAATAGTGAAAGGATGGCTTGACTTCAATGCAAGATAACAGGGACAATCTTTCAGAGCAGAGCAGAGCAGAGCAGAGCAGAGCAGAGCAGAGCAGAGCAGAGCAGAGCAGAGCAGAGCAGAGCAGAGCAGAGCATAATTTAGATAAGCTTACACGCAGCGTTTCACTCCTGCGGGTTCTGTCGATTTGCCTTATTGTAACCGTTATGGTTGGTGGATTAGGAGCTGGGTATTGCGGATATAAGCTGTACCGAAAAGTACAGGGGCAGGCGGATACTATTGAGCAGAGCCGAGAGAGGATCAACACGCTGGAAATCCGTATGGAGGAGCTTAGCCCATCGCTTGATGATGAAGCTAAGAAATTTCTCGCTAATTGTGATGACGATCACTATAACATTCTTTTCATAGGTAATAGCATTACCAGACACGAGATTACCAGTTACTGGTGGAGTGATGGCCGCGGCATGGCAGCTACTTCGCAGGATACAGATTATGTGCATCAGACTGAGTCACTTCTTACTGACAAACTGGAAGAGTTAAAGCCGGGTGCAAAAGGCATTAATGGATATGCTTTCAACTATTCTGTATGGGAAACGAACGCACATGACCGTGCACAAACATATCCTGTTATGGATAAATACATGACAGAAGGCGGGGGACTTGATGTTGTTGTTCTGCAGTTGGGCGAGAATGTATCAGATGCTAGCACGGATGACAGCACTTATGAAAGTGATTATGCAGAGCTGATCCAGCATATCAAGGAAGAAGCACCGTTTGCTCAGATCATTACCGTTGGAGATTTCTGGGCAGATGATACTAAGGATGCTGTGAAGAAATCTGTTGCAGAAGAGGTTGGGGTCACGTACGTCGACCTTGCTGAAATTCAGGATGATCCAAACTACGAAGCGGGTATGGGCACGACGGTTCAAGGCGATGATGGTAATGAACATGAAATAGACCATTCAGGAGTAGCCAAGCATCCTGGAGATACTGGAATGAAATGGATTGCAAAGAAAATAGTAGATGTGGTTGAGAAATAGCAAGAAATGCGAAAAGACCATAAAGGAACTTTTTTGCATCATTGTAGCAACTTGATTTCATAGAAAGGAATATCATTCATTATGGCTGAAAATGATATAAAAATTCTTGTGTGTTATCACAAACCGTACAACATATATAAGAATGATTTATACCTGCCCATACAAGTTGGCAGGGCAAGAAATAATTTTGATCTTGGAATCCAAACGGATAATATGCTTAAAGGCAAAGAATGTGACAATATTAGTAACCTTAATCATCTTTTTTGCGAAACTACGGCTATGTACTGGGCATGGAAGAATATTAGGACCCTTTATCCGAACATCAAATATGTTGGACTTTGCCATTATAGAAGATATTTTAGCACGGAGAACCATACAATTTATGATAGGGCAAAAACAGCTATGGAAAAGACAAAAGCTGCAGGAAAGGTATTAACAAACCATCATAATCATACAATTGTATTAGATACTTGTCACGGAATAAAAACAACAGAAGCCGAACGCTTCCAAAGAAGTGACGATGGATTAAGAAAAGTAATATACTCTTCGGATATCATAGCAACTAAACCTGTCAGAATCTTAAACAGTTCAGTAGAAGACTTTTTCGATACAATAGGACGCGATTATATTGATTTAATGAAGGATATTGTAAAAAGTGAGTTTAGTCAGTTCAGTGACTCTTTGAATGATGTTCTAGCTGGGTCACTATTAAATGCTGCGAATATGATCATATTGAGAACAGAATTATTAGATGAGTATTGCACCTATGTATTTGGCGTTATGGAACGTCATTTACAGCTAGTTAAGGATAAAGGGATATGCATTGATCCAATGAATGAAAAAATCTATAGTAGGATACCTGGGTACTTAGGTGAATTACTTACATGCAGTTACATAAGATTTAAAAGCAATACATGTAAAGTTAATTATACGGGTAAATACTTTGTCGAGGATTAAATGGGCTATGAAAAAGGAGCAGAATAAAGTACATTCAGTCAAGTATAATTTTTTAATGAATTTCATCTTGACTGCCTCTAGCCTATTATTTCCGTTAATAACTTTCCCGTATGTATCTCGTATTCTTCATGCAACGGGAAATGGAAAAGTGAACTTTGCGGCTTCCATTGCTAATTACTTTCTAATGGTTGCATCGCTCGGGATACCTACTTATGGGGTCAAGGCATGCGCAAAAGTTAGAGATGATAAGCAACAACTATCTAAGACATCCCAAGAGATACTGATTATAAACCTAATTGCAACGATACTTGTGACAATAACATATCTAATTATGGTTTTTACTGTTCCCCGATTTAGCCAAGATAAAACTCTGTTTTTTATTGAAGGCATCAATATTGTCCTCAATATGTTTGGAGCAAACTGGTTATATCAGGCACTCGAAATGTATGATTATATTACAGCTCGATCTGTGCTTTTCAAAGCAGTATCCATTGTATTGATGTTCGCTCTTGTCCATCAAGAATCCGATTATCGTATATATGCGGCAACCACTGTATTTGCATCAGTTGGATCTAATGTAATGAATTTTATTCGCCTTCATAGATATATTAGCTTCAAGAAGGTGGGCGAATATAATCTAAAGCAACATTTAAAGCCGATTTTTATTCTTTTTGCCGGAAATGCTGTTGCAAGCATATATACAAACCTTGATACTGTTATGCTTGGCTTTATGAAAACGAATGCAGATGTAGGATATTACACTGCTGCTGTAAAGGTGAAAAATATCTTGGTAAGCGTTGTTTCTTCACTTAGTGGAGTTCTTCTGCCTCGTATGTCCTACTATGTACAACGAAGAGATAAAAAACAGTTTAATGCGCTAATGACGACAGCTCTTAATGCAACAATTTTTATGTCGATGCCTCTGTGTACATACTTTGTTGTAGAAGCAAAAGACAGCTTAACTCTTTTGGCGGGTGCAGAATATATACCAGCAACATTGACAATGCAAATTGTTAACATTTCTATTGTTGCAATAGGTATTACTAGTATTATCGGAATACAAGTTTTAACTCCTATTAACAGAGAGTTTCAACTAATGATTTCTGTTGTTGTTGGCGCAGTTTCTGATTTTGTTTTGAACTGCTTTATGATTCCCAAGTGGGGGGCAGCTGGTGCCGCATTTGCAACAATGATTGCTGAGTATTTGGTGTTGGCAACCCAGTTATTCTTAGGTCATGATGTTGTTGGAGAATCATTAAAACATGTGAGATATTTACGATATGGAGCTACGACAGCGGTAGCGCTGGCGCCGACTATTGCTGTAACTTTTCTTCCTGTTACCAATTCGTTTTTACGTCTCGTAATTACAGCGTTGGTATTCTTTGGAGTGTATGCAAGTGTCCTTTATGGAATAAAAGATGAATTATTTTATCAATTTCTTGATAATCGTTTCACAAGAAGGCTAATACGGAGATAAAGATGAATATTTCGGGCTTATAGGATGCCGCTGTTCCGCTAAATAATATTGGATATCCCGGCCTCATGGTACCACCATTCCGCAGAACGATACCGTTCGTCCGCAACAGCGTACTTCTCTGATTATCGAATCAATTTCTCGGCATAGTACTGTTTTTCCGTGCATTCGTACTGCGGCAAATCCGGCGTAGAATCCAAGATGGGAAATAGGCCAGATTATACGAAAGCCTTTAGTATCGACAAACGGATTCAATTATTGCAAACAGACTAATAATGTTCTTAATGATGCGAAGAATGTGGTGTACACGAAGGCCTTCTTCCACAATAACTAATGATAGAGGTGAATTAGATTTTTAAAAAGTACATCTCCATCCTACTTGTAATCCTATCCATCCTTCTCATCATTGCGTTTACGCTACAACCGGGCTCAGTGTCAGCTGCGCTTGCTATGCATTTTGTTAATGTGATTGTGAAGGTGAATAATAAATTGAATCACACCACGGCAGATTGGTATTCCTTCTACATTCTCGTTCGAAAGTTTGCACACTCAGTTGAGTACTTGGTGATGGGAGTAGCGTCAAGTTTCTTCTTCCTTGTGTGGGGCAAGAAACGTTCATATCTTTTGGCCGTAGTATTCTGTGCGGTTGTGTCGATATGTGACCAGCTCAGTAAGATCGTTGTCCCAGGACGCGAATTCGACATTACAGACATTCCGTTTGATGTGATGGGATATCTGATCGGGATATTATTCGTGTATGTAGCAAGACATGAGTGGCATAAGTTCAAACAGCGGTAATGGGGTTCACCCTGCTTCTCAATACCCGCACCGGCTCTGCATCCTGAATAAGTAACGCTGTGGCGGCTATCCTGGCAACAGGTGGATGGGGTAGGATATGGAAGCACGATAGAATAAAAGTAGAACGGTTCCATTCTGCTGCGGCAGGGGCAGTAATTGTGTACTTTATTTGTCAACATAGAGATATAGCCCTGGTGCTGGTAGATCAATTGATCAGCTGCGCCGGGGCTTTTTTATTTTTCACTGTCTGGCACAATTTCCATAATGTCTGACACATCACACTTTAAGACAGAGCAAACCTTTAGCAAAACTGATGTTGTGACATTTTCATCCTTCCCTAATTTTGCAAGTGAAGAAGAACTGATCCCAGCTGCGATGCGTAGCTGGGTTTTTGTCATATTACGGTCAATAAGCAGCTTCCATAGTTTTTTATAACTGATTTTCATCAGGATTTATTACTCCTATATTCCAAGACTCTCCATATAGCTCTCTTTCATCATCAGAGAGCTGCAACACTCTGTTGTCGTATAAAATCTTCCTAGTTTGTGGACCATATGAATCTTGTTTATCAAAAGCAATGAATATTTGTTTTTCACTCTGGTTGTAAATCTTCATGATCCCGTCAATCGAACCATCACTGATATTTTTGAGTATAAGTGAATCATGAGCGATTGCCGGAAGATCGGTCAGAGCAAGAATGGCAAGGTCAAAAATTATCATTCCTTTGAAATTCGAACCTGTTCCAGTATCGTCCGGCGTCTCAAAACGATAGCTGTTATAGTCGTTAAACTGTAGTACCGGAGGCTTATGCGGCTCTGCAAATAGGGTATCATTGTAGGCCTTCATCTGATCGTTTATTGAATCCTGCATATCTGCAAGGATGGAGGCAATGGCTCTTTTCAACATCTTATCAGCGGCTTTTTTCTGTTCCTGAAGTTCTGTCAATGTGAGATAGGCCTGATTCTGGATTCGCAACGCATCCATTTTACCCTTTATTTCAGAGTACCTGACCAGGAATTCTTTTGACAGATTCGTAAATGGTAGATAACCCGTCACCTTCAAAAAAAATTCTTGACGCGTTACTATTAAACTTTGACCTTCTTCAGGTTCCCTAAGTTTCAAAAATTCCAGCCATTTCGGGCTGGTTTATTCTTGCTTATTTTTTCTTTCGGCAGATCTCCGGTATTGATTCTGACCACGGCATGAGTTTTTCAAGTTCATCGCCTGGAACCTTTTCTCTCGGATACTTGATCAGTTCTGA
>JAJGAH010000158.1 GCA_020844525.1 Eubacterium sp. | reverse complement strand
GCGGTAAGTTCGACGATGAGGTCTACAAGACTTCGGGCGGTCTGCACGGCGTAGGATCCTCTGTCGTCAATGCCCTTTCTCTCTATATGGATGTGCAGATCAGCCGTGACGGGTACATATGGCATGACCGGTACAGACAGGGGAAGCCTGATCTGGAACTGGACAAGAATGGACTTCTGCCAAAGCTCGGCAAGACAAAGGAGACCGGAACCAGAATCAATTTTCTTCCGGATGGTGAGATCTTTGAAAAAACGAGATTTTCTGCGGATGATCTGAAGAGCCGTCTGCACGAAACGGCCTATCTGAACCCGGCGCTTGTCATTCTCTTTGAGGATAAGCGGGACGGCAGGGATGAAAAGATCACCTTCTCCGAGCCCGAGGGCATCATAGGTTTTGTCAGGGAGATGAATAAGAGCGAGGAGACGCTGCACGAGCCGGTCTACTTCAAGGGAGAGGCGGACGGTATTCAGGTGGAGGTCGCCTTCCAGTATATTCGTGCCTTTCAGGAGAATGTGCTTGGCTTCTGCAACAACATCTTCAATTCGGAGGGCGGGACCCACATCACCGGGTTCAAGACGCAGTTCACCCTGACCATGAACAGCTATGCCAGAGAGCTTGGCATCCTGAAGGACAAGGATGCGAATTTCACAGGCGCGGACATCCGGAACGGGATGACTGCAGTGGTGTCCATCAAGCATCCGGACCCGAGATTTGAGGGACAGACCAAGACGAAGCTGGACAATCCGGACGCGGCGAAGGCCGTCAGCAAGGTTACCGGTGAGGAAGTGGTACGGTATTTCGACCGCAACCTTCCGGTTCTGAAAACCATCCTGGAGTGCGCGGAGCGCTCGGCGAAGATCCGCCGCACCGAGGAGAAGGCCAAGACCAACATGCTGACAAAGCAGAAGTACTCCTTTGATGCCAATGGAAAGCTGGCGAACTGTGAGAGCAGGGACGCATCGAAGTGCGAGATCTTTATCGTCGAGGGAGATTCGGCCGGTGGTTCTGCCAAGATGGCGAGAAACCGGAATTATCAGGCAATTTTCCCGATCCGCGGCAAGATCCTGAATGTAGAGAAGGCCACGATGGACAAGGTGCTTGCCAATGCGGAGATCAAGGGTATGATCAACGCCTTCGGCTGCGGTTTTTCCGAGGGCTATGGCAATGACTTCGATATCACAAAGCTTCGCTACGACAAGATCATCATCATGGCGGATGCTGATGTGGATGGCGCGCACATTTCTACGCTGCTGCTGACGCTCTTCTACCGGTTTATGCCGGAGCTGATTTATCAGGGACATGTCTATATCGCCATGCCGCCGCTGTACAAGACCATTCCTGCAAAGGGAGAGGGTGAGTATCTGTATGATGACAAGGCACTGGAAAAATACAGAAAGAAGCATGCAGGAGAGAAATTCACCCTGCAGAGGTACAAAGGACTTGGTGAAATGGATCCCCAGCAGCTGTGGGACACTACGCTGAACCCGGACACACGGAGAATGCGGAGGGTGGAGATTGAGGATGCCCGCATGGCCTCCGAGACGACGGAGATTCTGATGGGTACCAATGTTCTGCCCAGAAAGACCTTTATTTACGAGCATGCGACAGATGCGGAGCTGGATGTATAAGAGAGAAGGACAGCAGGTAAATGGAAGAGATTATCAGAACCGAATATTCTGAACTGATGCAGAAATCATATATTGATTATGCCATGAGTGTCATTGTCGCCAGGGCGCTGCCGGATGTGCGGGACGGACTCAAGCCTGTACAGCGGCGCGTGCTCTATGACATGATGGAGCTGGGTACCTACTATGACCGGGCATATCGTAAGTCGGCGCGTATCGTCGGCGATACGATGGGTAAGTATCATCCTCACGGTGACAGCTCGATCTATGAGGCGCTGGTTGTCATGGCCCAAGATTTCAAGAAGGGACAGATCCTGGTTGACGGTCATGGCAACTTCGGGTCCATTGAGGGTGACGGCGCCGCGGCAATGCGATATACCGAGGCCCGTCTGACAAAGATCGCCCAGGAGGTGTATCTGAAGGACCTGGACAAGGATGTGGTCAATTTTGTGCCGAACTTCGACGAGACTGAGAAGGAGCCGGAGGTCCTGCCGGTACGGATCCCGAATATTCTGGTAAACGGGTCCGATGGCATTGCAGTTGGCATGGCTACCAGCATCCCGCCGCACAACCTCGGCGAGGTGATTGATGCCGCCATGGCATACATCCGCAACAATCAGCTTACCACGGCACAGCTGATGAAGTACATAAAGGGACCGGATTTCCCGACGGGAGGCATCGTCGTCAACCAGAGCGACCTGGCGGAAATCTATGAGACCGGAACAGGAAAAATCAGAATCCGCGGCAAGGTTGAGGTGGAGAAGGGAAAAAACGGAAAGCAGCTGCTGGTGGTGACCGAGATTCCCTACACGATGATCGGCGCGAACATCGGCAAGTTCCTGATGGATGTGGCTGACCTGGTGGAAAGCAGGCAGGCGCCGGAGATCTCGGATATTTCCAACCAGTCCTCCAAGGACGGTATCCGCATTGTTCTGGAGCTGCGCAAGGGCGCCGATGTGGAACGGCTGAAGAACCTGCTGTACAAGAAGACCCGGATCGAGGATACCTTCGGTGTAAACATGCTTGCGGTTGCCGACGGCAGACCGGAGACCATGAGTCTGAAGAAGATCCTGGACCACTTTGTGGACTTTCAGTTTGACATCACCACCCGCAAATATCAGAAGCTTCTCGCAAAGGAAGTGGAGAAGAAGGAGATCCAGGAAGGCCTCATCAAGGCGGTGGACGTCATCGACCTGATTATTGAGATCCTGCGGGGCAGCAAGAACCAGAAGATGGCAAAGGACTGCCTGACAATGGGCGTCACAGAGGGCATCCGGTTCCGTCACAAGGGCAGTGAAAAGCAGGCAAAACAGCTCTGCTTCACCCAGCGCCAGGCCCAGGCGATTCTGGACATGCGCCTGGCAAAGCTGATCGGCCTGGAGCTGGAAGCCCTGTATAAGGAGAATCAGGACACCCTTGCGAAGATCGACCGGTATGAAAAGATCCTGAATGATTATGATACGATGGCGGATGTGATCCTGGATGACCTGGCATCAATCAGGAGGGAGTATGCCCGTCCCAGAAGAACCTTCCTGACCAATGCCGAGGCTGTTGTACTGGAGGAGCCCCAGGAAGAGGAGACAGAGCTGGTGTTCCTGATGGACCGGTTCGGTTATGCTAGGACGATTGACGTACCGGTCTATGAGCGCAACAAGGAGGCGGCGGATGCGGAGAGCCGCTGGCTGTTCAACTGTATGAATACGGACAAGGTCTGCATTTTCACCGATCAGGGTGTCATGCATACGATTAAGGTCAGAGATCTTCCGTTCACAAAGTTCCGGGACAAGGGCACACCGATTGATAATCTCTGTAACTACTCTTCCGAAAGTGAGCAGGTTATTTTTGCCGCTCCGATGACGGCTGTTGCCAGTCACAGGCTGATTTTTGTCACGAAAAGCGGTATGGCGAAGGTCACGGACGGAAAGGAATTTGATGTCAGCAGGCGTTCCATTGCGGCAACGAAGCTGACTGACGAAGACAATGTCGTCTTCATCGGTTATGCAGATGGCGGAGATTTCCTCGTGCTGCAGAGCAGAGATGGCTATTTTCTAAGAATTTCCCTCTCAGAGATTCCGGAGAAGAAAAAGACGGCGGTGGGCGTGCGTGCCATGAAGCTTGGGGATGGAGATGCGGTTGAACAGGGATATCTCGTTACCAGCCGCCATGAATTCGATGTGGAGTACAGGGACCAGAAGATTTCACTGAATAAAATCCGGCTTATGAAGCGTGACAGCAGGGGTGTGAAGGTTAAAGCCTGAGCTTTTCAAGATGCAAAAAATGGCAACTCATATGCAAAAACAGGTCTTTACAAATCTGCTTTCAGTGATTAAAATGTAGCGTGCTACAGATAAAATGTAGCACGCTACATTTGCGTTTGCGCCAAAACAACAGCGAAAACAAATATGGCTTGAGCAATGATGCATAGCTGATTCGCAGGTGGAGATGGCAGCCTGTGTATATATAAGGAAAGGACGGTCAGTTTGGAAACAGAACGGAAAGCATCAGAACAAGGCAAAGCAGAACAGAGGCAGCCTGCACATTCCACACCTGGGAATGAGGATGATGAATGGGTGCAGCCGGAGAGGACGGGGAAGAGTGCGGGTACAGAGACAGAGGGGCACAGAAATGAATCACGGATTCCTCCGCTTCTGATGAAGATCAATCTGCGGCTGAAGGCAAAAGCTGGTGAAGGGATGAAGGAGTGGGGCATTACTTTTTCGCAGGCCCAGGCACTCCGTGTGATCGGACACCATGGGGGAAGTATCTCCCAGCGGGAACTGGAGCGCATGCTGGAGGTTTCTCATCCGACCGTTGCCGGCCTGGTATCCAGAATGCGCAAGAATGGATTTGTCCGTGTCACTGTTGATCCGAAGGACCACCGGAATAAGATTGTATCCTTTACAGATAAGGCATACAGGCACAAGCAGCATATACTGCAGCAGCATCTGGAGGTGGATGCCCAGCTTTTCCGGGGAATGACGGACGAGGAGATCAGAAGCGCAGAGCACGCTCTGCAGAAGATGTACCAGAATATTCAGGACTGGGACGAATACTGCTGCAGAGATGATCATTAGGAAATCGCAGGAGATATATTTTTGGAAAGAGAGGATGAGAAAGGTGATAAAGACCCTGTTGAAAAGTCTGAGGGAATATAAAAAGCCCTCACTGCTGTCAGGACTGTTTGTTACATTCGAAGTAATTCTGGAATGTATCATTCCGCTGGTGATGGCTTCCCTGATTGACCACATGAAGGGCGCGACTTTGACCCCTGTATTTCAGGACGGTGCCATTCTGATTGTGCTTGCCATGGCGTCTTTGTACTGCGGACGGAGAGCTGCCATTGAAGCGGCGGAGGGTTCCTCCGGTTTTGCGAAAAATCTTCGTCAGGACATGTATGGCAATATCCAGTCATTTTCCTTTGCAGATGTGGACAGATTTTCCACCTCCTCACTGGTGACCCGTATGACAACGGATGTGACGAATGTGCAGAACGCGTACCAGATGATCATCCGAACAGCCGTGCGTACGCCGCTGATGATCCTGTTTTCCATTGTAATGGCCTTTACAATCAATGCGAGGATGGCCGTTATTTTTCTGATCGTGCTTCCCTTCCTGGGACTGGTCCTGTTCGGTATTGCCGCATATATCCATCCGGTTTTTGTCAGGATATTCAAGAAGTACGATGCGCTGAACAATTCCGTGCAGGAGGATGTGGGCGGAATCCGCGTCGTGAAGTCTTTCGTAAGAGAGGATTACGAGAAAAAGCGTTTTCATGAGAGGTCCGGTGAGGTCTGTAAGGATTTTACCTTTGCAGAGAAGGTTCTTGCATGGAATGCGCCTTCTATGTTTCTGAGTATCAGCGTCACGATGGTACTGATCAGCTATTTCGGAGCAAAAATCATCATCAGCACAAGGGGCTCCTCATTAAGTACAGGACAGCTTTCTTCACTGATTACGTATGGCATTCAGATCCTGATCGCCATGATGATGCTTTCTATGGTGTTTGTTCTGATTATCATGGCACAGGAATCCGCACAGCGTATTTCCGAGGTGCTGACGTATCAGAGTACACTGACCTCTCCGGAGAACGGAGTTGAAAAGATCGCAGACGGATCTGTGGTTTTTGATCATGTGTCCTTCAAATATTCGGAGAGAAGCAAGCGTTTTGCGCTGTCTGATGTGAATCTGACCATTCCATCCGGTTCTTCGCTTGGTATTATCGGAGGCACAGGTTCATCCAAGACCACGCTGATCCAGCTGATTTCAAGACTGTATGATGTAACGGAGGGTGTCGTCCGTGTCGGTGGCACAGACGTGCGGAAGTATGATCTGGAAACGCTTCGTGACCAGGTAGCAGTCGTTCTTCAGAAAAACGTTCTTTTTTCCGGGACCATCAAGGACAATATGCGCTGGGGAGACAAAAATGCCACAGATGAACAGATCGAACATGCCTGTCAGCTTGCGCAGGCAGATGAGTTTATCCAGCAGTTCCCGCAAAAATATGACACCTACATTGAACAGGGAGGCACTAACGTGTCCGGAGGCCAGAAACAGAGGCTGTGTATTGCCCGGGCACTGCTGAAAAAACCGAAGATCCTTATTCTGGATGATTCTACCTCTGCCGTTGATACAAAGACAGATGCGCTGATCCGGAAGGCTTTCCGCGAGGAGATACCGGATACCACAAGAATTATCATCGCACAGCGTATTTCTTCTGTGCAGGACTGCGACAACATCATCGTC
>JAJGAH010000157.1 GCA_020844525.1 Eubacterium sp. | reverse complement strand
TGCACAGTTTGGTATAGATGAAACAGTAAATCTTTGCATCATATGTGATGAGGTGTTGCCTGTATCTGTTCATATCCATGTGTTATTTCTCTCTAAAACTATCAAGGAGCAAAACCTTGTTTTGACAGAGAAAAAAACGATAGTATCCGTAGGTTCGTTTTCTGCAACCTTTGCTGGATATGGCGTAAATGTTTATCAGCAAGGCAATTTAGAAAAACCAATATTACAGACTGCTTTTGATGTTGCCGAATCTTCCCGAAAAGTTTTACGGTATGGCTTCTTAAGCGACTTTACAGAAGGTGACCGCAACAATGGGGCACTGGAATGGCTGTTAAAATGCCATATTAATTTGGTTCAGTTTTATGACTGGTCTTACCGTCACGATTGCCTTGTGTCTCCGCATGAGGATTATCATGATATGATGGGAAAGGAAATATCCAGAAGTACAGTCAAAGCAAAAATCGTAAAGGCCAAAAAAATGGGAATGCACCCGACTGCATATGGAGCTGTGTATGCTGCCAGTAAAGTATTTTTTGAAAAGCATCCGAGATGGGCATTCTACAATTCCTGTCAGGATCCATTTGTGTTTATTGATGTGTTCTATATTATGAATATTGCAAAAGGGTCGCCTTGGAGGGAACATCTTTTTAGCGAATATCAAGATGCAATAACCATCATGGGTTTTTCTGGCATTCATATGGATACTTATGGATTTCCCAAAACGGCATATTCTCATTTAGACACAACTCCGAAGAAAATCAAATTGGAAGATGAGTTTCCTTCTCTTATTGATGAAGCACGCGAAAATGTACATGGTGAGGAAGAACCTTACTTGATTTTCAATAATGTTGGAGCATGGCCTGTCTATAAGACAGCCGATAGAAAACAAGATGCTGTCTATATTGAGGTGTGGCCGCCTTACGACAGGTATGCTAGTATCGCCCAGCTTATTCGGGATGCAAGAAATTATGCAAAAGATGATAAAAGCATTATTCTGGCAGCCTATCTGAAGCCATTTCGTGAGGGTAAACGTGAAAAAGCCCTCCCTGCAGCCAAGTTGTTGATGGGGACTATTGTTTCAAATGGGGCCACACATCTTTTTACAGGTGAAAACCAAGCGGCATTGACACAAGGATATTACAGTGATTATACGAAGTTCAGTGATTCAGAGGCAGAAACTGTCAGACGATACTATGATTATATGATTCGTTATGAAAATTTGTTCTTTGATCCTGAATTGCTAGATGTGACAATGACGCATACTGGCTGGGATAACTATGAGTATAAGTGCACCAGCCATAATGTGAGTTCTTACGGTGAAGCTGGAAAAATCTGGATGATTCTTCGTGAAAAAGATGATCGCAAGTGCATTTATTTGCTCAATTTGTGCGGACAACATGAAGATTATTGGAACGAAGGTAAAGAGGAGGCGAATATCCAAAAAGATATCAAGTTTACCGTACAGGTAGATACTCCGGTTGAAAGAGTCTGCTTTAGTAGCCCTGATGGTGAAAATATGGATGTAGTAGAGCTTTATTTTACAGAACATGCTACTAAAATTGGCAATTTTATTGATTTTAAAGTACCATATCTGAACTATTGGACAACTATTTGGATTGACACAAGAAAGGAAACGATATGAAAAAGCATTCTTTTATAAAAATGACTTCCATTGTACTTTCCCTTTGCATTGCATTAGGCATATTCCCCGCAACAACTTTTGCTGAGGATGTCAATACACCATCCATTACAAAAGCATATGTTGATAAAGCTACTTATACACCAGGAGAGTCAGCAACGATTTATTTTGATGTTAATGGCGCGACTGGAATGAAGACAGCGCATGTTCAAATTACCCACCTCAATGAGACTGTTTGGGAAAAGGATGTAACATTTACCGCAAATGGTGGGAAGACAACAGTTCCAATCAGCTGGACTCCGCCGGAAACAGATCATCAAGGATATTTGGTAACAATTACGATTGATGGAAAACAAATCGTTTCAGCAATTGATGTGTCTAGTGATGTGACAACTTATCCCCGTTATGGATATAGTGTAGATTTTATGCCAGGTGAGTCTCCCGCTGAGAGCAACGCAATGATGAAAGAACTCGCTCAAGTTTACCATGTTAATATTGTACAATATTATGACTGGATGTATCGGCATGAAAAAATTCTTCCTGATGAGGGTAATGAGTGGGTCGATATGTTTGGACATACCCTCTCAAAACAGACAATTCAGCAGCGTATCGATGCTGGTCACGCCTATAATCAAAAGGCAATGGCTTATCAGATGTCTTATATGGCACGTGAAGGATATACAGAAAATGGTGTAGATCCTAAGTGGGGACTATACTCCAGTAAAACAAATCATAATATAAATTATGATCCTTCTGACAATAATACGATTTCTGGAATTGGGCAGTATCTCTTTCCTCTGGAAGGAAAACCTGCACCGTTACTTATGACGTTTAATCCATTAAATACGGATTGGCAGAATTATATGGCGAACCAGTATAAAGGCGCCATTAATAATTTGGGATTCGATGGAATTCAGATCGATCAGATGGGTGATTTTTGGGGTAAAAATGCACGATATTATGATTATTATGGCAATTCTGTGAATTTGGGAGAGTCTTTTGCGCCGTTTACCAATGCAATCAAGCGTCAACTCATAGAAAATAACAGTTCTAAGAATATTGTTACAATGAATGCTGTTAATGGTGGAGTAGAAGATTACTTTTCATCAAAAAGTATTATTTCTAAGGCAAATACTGATTTTGCTTTTAGTGAGTTGTGGGGCAACAGTGATACATATAAAAAGGTAAATGACTTTATTAACTGGCAGAAGTTGCAGGACGGTGGAAAAGCTATTGTGCTGGCAGCCTATATGAATCAATACGACATCAATGGTACATCTTATTCATATAGCAATGCAAGGTTGACCGGTGTCCATACAAACAGCGAAAGTGGTGTTACCTATATTACAGGATTTGATGAGGTTGGAGATCGGGCAGAAATAACGATTGAAGCGCCTGAAGATGGAAATTATTCTCTCGTTTTCCTGGCTGCCAATGGTACGGATACACAAGCAAGTAAAAGTATATATTTAGATGGAACAAAGTACATGACTGCATATTTTGATTCTACAAGAAATGGAATTATCCCTGCAGAGCCAGATTGGTATTACTATTCTTATGATGCTTCTTTTACTGCTCCTAAAAATTTATACTTAACAAAAGGAATGCATACATTGTCCATTCAGCAAGATGCTGATGATAAGGGAGGAGATATTCGGCTTCAGACAGTTACTCTTGGGTTGTATGATGAAAATTCTGTCCGTCTGACTAATGCTGCAATTGCAGCAAGTGGTGCAATGCACATTGAAATGGGAAGCGGAATGTCTACAACATCAAATAGCGATAAGAACTTTAACGATGTATCTATGCTTGGGAATCCCTATTATCCGAAAGCAGCGAAATCGATGATCTCTAGTCTTAAAAAAGCAATGTATAATCAGTATCAGTTTATTACCGCTTATGAGAATTTGCTCTATGATAAGGATGTTTTGCCATCGGATACAGGATTTCAAAACATCAGTATTTCAAACGAAACAATTTCTGGCGATGCAAAACCGGGCACAATTTGGCATGTTATTAAGAATAAAGGTGATGAATATGGTATGATTCACCTGGTTAACCTGACGGGTGAAAATGATGAAGATTGGCGAAATGTTACTGGCACGCCCAACACGAAGAAGAATTTAACAGTTAAGTATTATATCCCACAATATAAGGATGTAAGTGGGGTTTATTGTGCTACTCCGGACACAGATTGTATCAGTACTGATCTGACATATAATGTGCAAACAGATGGAGCCGGGAAGTATATTGAAATCCAGGTTCCGTCACTTGAATATTGGGATATGATTTATATCCGTTATAACGACAATACTCCGACAGGGACTGTCGAAGCAGAGGATTCAATTCTTACAAATGTATCCAAGAACACTAATCATAGTGGATATTCCGGAACAGGGTTTGTTGATTCTTATGGTGAAGCAGGTGATGCTGTCACAATGGACTTTTTTGTTCCTGAGACTGGTGATTATAAGCTTTCCTTAGTTTATTCTGCAGCCGTGGATGGCACACCAAAACGTGAATTGTATATCAATGGATACGGATATGGTAGCATTTCTTTCCCACGAACAGGCAACTGGGAGGAATGGAGTACAAGCGAGGCTACAGTTCATCTTCGTGCAGGTATTCAGCGCATGGTAGTTTATTGTGGTAATGCCAACGATGGATATGTAAATCTTGACTGCCTTCATATCTCGAAATCTGTGTAAAGGAGTGTGGGCAATGAAGACAACTGAAAAAAGCCTCTGGTGGAAAAGTGCGGTAATCTATCAAATCTACCCACGCAGCTTTCAGGACAGCAACGGCGATGGAATCGGTGACATACCAGGTATTATCAGCCGCCTGGATTATTTAGCTGATCTGGGGATCGATGCGATCTGGCTCAGCCCGGTCTATCGTTCACCGCAGGACGATAATGGGTACGACATTTCAGATTATTGTGATGTTGATCCTATGTTTGGAACATTGACCGATATGGATGCCTTGATTAGTGAGGCGGGGAAGCGGCACATCCGTATTATTATGGATTTAGTATTGAACCATTCTTCGGATGAGCATCCTTGGTTTATACAGGCGAGGAAAAGCAGAGACAATCCCTTCCACGATTACTATATCTGGCGAGATGGAAGCAAGGATGTACCACCAAACGACATGAAAGCCTGCTTTGGTGGTCCTGCCTGGACCTGGGTACCAAGTGTACAGCAATACTATTTCCACCAGTTTTCCGTAAAACAACCCGATTTGAATTGGGATAATCCTAAAGTCCGGAAAGAGATCTATAAAATCATCAATTTCTGGATTGAACGTGGTGTTGGCGGCTTCCGGCTGGATGTGATTGACCAGATTGCGAAAGAGCCGGATTTGAAAATCACAAACAATGGGCCTATGCTGCATGCATACATTCGTGAGATGAACAGGCATACATTCGGAGGAACCGATCTTGTGACGGTGGGCGAAGCATGGGGAGCTACTGTGGAAGACGCAAAAATCTATAGCGACCCCAGTGGACGGGAATTCTCTATGGTTTTCCAATTTGAGCACATTGGGTTAGACCAGATCCCCGGAAAAGAGAAGTGGGATCTGGCACCATTGGATTGGATAAAACTCAAGAAGGTTCTTAGCAAGTGGCAAATTGGACTACATGGCTGCGGCTGGAACAGTTTGTTTTGGAACAACCATGATCTTCCGAGAATCGTATCCCGTTGGGGTGATGATGGGAAATTCCGTATAAAATCTGCAAAAATGCTGGCTACTCTGCTGTATGGTATGCAGGGAACGCCTTATATTTACCAGGGAGAAGAACTGGGCATGACAAATGCTTCGTATGATATATCGGATTATCGGGATATTGAAACGTTGCATATGTACAGGGAGAGACTTGCTAAAGGTTATTCCGAGGCCGATGTCATGCGGTCCATTCATGCAAAGGGGCGTGATAATGCGAGAACACCGATGCAGTGGGATAACAGTAAGAATGCCGGGTTTAGCGATGGAGAACCATGGTTGAGAGTGAATCCTAATTATATGCAAATCAATGCGGAAGATGAGACCCATACCAATGATTCTGTATTTGCCTATTACAAAGACCTTATTGCCCTTCGTAAGAAATATCCTATTTTTATTGAGGGAGATTATCAACTCCTTATGAGTGATAATCCAGATATATTTGCATATAAAAGGACATGGAAAGAGCAGACACTGTATGTTATTTGCAATATTGGTGCAAAGGAATTGAAAGAGGTGATTCCTAAGGATTATACACACGGAACACTTCTGAAAAGTAATTATGCAGAGCCGGGGTCATATTTGAAACCGTATGAGGCCCGGATTTATCTGAAGTAGCGCATTTGAAATAATTAGTATTTATTTTACTTTGGCATTCTGCCTTGATTACAATTACCAACACGCCCGGACCGATTTTCGGCCCGGGCGTTGAATATATATATCAGTCTATCAGTTTCTCATCTATCCTGCATGAAAGGCGAAAACATCAGCCTTCAATTGCAATTGTCTTCTTCTCAGGAACAGCTTCCTTCTTCTCTGTATCCGGAACGGTGATCTTCAGTACACCGTCTTCAAACTTAGCGGAAATATCGCTGTCCTTGACATCTTCACCTACATAGAAGCTTCTTGCCATATTCCCTGCATAACGCTCCTGGCGGATGATGTTACCCTTCTTGTCTTCTTCCTTCTTGTCGAGATCCTTCTTTGTCTCAATGGTCAGATAACCAT
>JAJGAH010000156.1 GCA_020844525.1 Eubacterium sp. | reverse complement strand
CATCTGTTTCATCTGGTTGTCGCGCGGCGCCTTCATGGCGGCGCATATTTTTTTGCCGATTTGCATCTCTGTCGGTCATTTGATTCATGGAATCAGACAAAGGAGGATTTTATGGCTATTTTTAAAGGCGCCGGTGTTGCGATTGTCACCCCGATGCATGATGATGAAACTGTTAACTATGAGAAGCTGGATGAGCTGCTGGAGTGGCACATTGCGCAGGGCACAGACTGCATCGTTATATGCGGTACCTCAGGTGAATCCGCTACGCTTTCCGAGGAAGAGCATATTGCCACAATCCGTCACTGTGTGGAAACGGTAAACCACAGAATTCCTGTTGTTGCCGGAACCGGATCCAACAGCACAAAGACTGCCATCTATCTCTCCACAGAGGCTGAGAAGGCCGGCGTTGACGGTCTGCTTGTCGTTACACCGTATTACAATAAGGCAACCCAGCCAGGACTGATCCGCCACTACACAGAGGTTGCCGGTTCTGTACACACTCCGATCATAATGTACAATGTTCCTTCCAGAACCGGATGTAATATTCTTCCCGAAACTGCCGCATACCTTGGCAAGAATGTCAAGAACATCGTGGCGGTCAAGGCAGCCAGCGGAAACCTTTCACAGATTGCAAAGACTAAGGCGCTTGCCGGAGATGCGCTGGATATTTATTCCGGCAATGACGACCAGGTTGTTCCGATCATGTCCCTCGGCGGACTTGGTGTAATCTCTGTGCTCTCCAATGTGGCACCGAAGTACACCCATGAGATGTGCTGGAAGTTCCTGAACGGAGATGTAAAGGGTTCCTGCAAAATGCAGCTCGATGCCATTGATCTGATCGACTCCCTGTTCTGCGAGGTGAATCCGGTTCCTGTAAAGACCGCCCTGAACATGATGGGCATGGAGGTCGGACCGCTGCGCGGACCGCTGTACGGAATGGGCAGTGAAGCGGATACTGAGCGTTTGAGAAAATCCCTTATTGATTTCGGAATTACCTTGAAGAATTAAACCGCATTTGCATGTTCCTGCATAAAAAGATTCCGTCGTAATTATTAAGTAGAAAGATTTCAGCTTATATCCTAATAGATATCCTGATAGGAATATCAGGTCGTAAGATCAGAAAACCATTTTATTACGGTTTGATAATTTGCAGAAGGATGGTAACCAAAAATGATAAAAGTAATTCTGAGTGGCTGCAATGGGCACATGGGACAGGTTCTGACGGACATTCTCAACGCAGACTCCGCAACCGTCATTACAGGTGGAATTGATATTGCGCCCGCCAGCAATGTACGGGAGTATCCGATTTTTTCAAAGCCTTCCGATTGCAATGTGGAAGCAGATGTCGTCATTGACTTTTCCAATTTCAGAGCTGTTGATGCCCTGCTTGACTTCTGTGTAGAGCGCAGTCTTCCGCTGGTTCTCTGCACTACAGCACTGACAGATGAAACCCTCGCAAAGGTCGACGAGTGCAGCAAGCGCATCCCGATTCTTCGTTCCGCCAACATGTCTGTCGGCATCAATCTTCTGCTGAAGCTGGTGAAGGAAGCAGCAAAGCTTCTGGCTCCGGCAGGCTATGACATGGAAATCGTCGAGGCACATCACAACCGCAAGATTGACGCACCAAGCGGAACAGCACTGGCCCTTGGCGAGAGCATGAACGAGGCGCTGGACAATACCTATCACTTTGTATTCAGCCGCAGTGACCGTCATGAGAAACGGGATCCGAAGGAAATCGGTATTTCCTCCGTGCGCGGCGGCTCCATCGTAGGTGAGCATACAGTTATGTTTGCCGGTCAGGACGAGGTGATCGAGTTCAAGCACACGGCGTATTCCCGCGCCATCTTTGGTAAGGGTGCGGTAGAGGCAGCGAAATTCCTCGCCGGAAAGCCCGCGGGTATGTATGACATGTCAGATGTAATCGAAGGATAACTGCACAGCAGGCAGGAATTTCATAGCACATTTGTCAGAGCATTAACAGCTGTTCAAAAATTTATCCTGATCTTTGTTACAGCTGTTTTGCGAATGACAACAGGGCTATGAAATTACTGCCTGCTATTATAATGAACGTATTATTTTGAAAGTATTATTATGAAAGACAGCGCTCCATCTGCATCAGTTTGCAGACAGAGCGCTGTTTTTATTCCTTCATATTTGCACGTACCAGGGCGATCTCTCTCCTGTAACCGTCGTCATCATTTGGCGTTTCCAGAATAAAGGGTCTTCCCTGCAAAAGCGGATGCTGTACAACCCGCATCAGTGCCTCTTCTCCGATCTCTCCCAGCCCGATCTTTTCATGCCGGTCCTTGTGGGCACCGCAGGGATTCTTGCTGTCATTCAGATGCACAGCAAGCAGCCGGTCAATCCCTATGACCTCATCGAAGTGTCGCAGCACACCGTCCAGGTCATGGACAATGTCGTAGCCACCATCCCAGACGTGGCAGGTATCAAAGCAGATGCCAAGCTTATCCTTTCGCTCTACCCGGTCCAGTATGCCCCGCAGCTCCTCAAAGGTTTTTCCAACCTCAGTTCCCTTTCCCGCCATGGTTTCCAGCAGGACGGTCGTCGTCTGATTCTCTGTCAGCGTGCGGTTCAGCACGTCCGCGATCTGATCAGCGGCTGCCTCATAGCCCTGCTTCAGGTGTGAACCCGGATGAAAGTTGAAGTATTGACCGGGGAGGTCCTCCATCTTCCGAAGATCCTCACGGAATACATTCTCGGAAAATGTCCGCACCTCTTCCTTTGCGGAGCACAGATTCATCGTATACGGCGCATGTGCCACCAGCTTTCCAAACTGCTTTTCTTTCAGGAAAGCGCGCAGCACCTGGACATCCTCCGGATCCGGTACGCTTCCGTTCCCTCCTCGTGGGTTTCTGGTAAAAAAGGCAAAGGTGTTGCCACCCAGCTTTTCTTCCATTTTCCCCATAGCCAGATATCCCTTCGAAATGGAGACATGGTTTCCGATAAAAATCATCTTTGCTCCACCTTTTTTCGAACAATCTTCAGATCGCGGAATACCTTCATTCTTAGAAAAACAAATACTGAGCCTGCAGCAACAAGTGCTGCAACGATATATCCGCCGATTTTCTTCATAGCATAAACCTCATCCTTTTGTCACCTTAATACAAAATCTTTACAGCACCATGCGCACCGCACCAAAGAAGCCCGCGTCATTTCCCAGGGTAGCAAGCACAAACTTTGTGTCTTCTGATGCATGGAAAGCATACTTTTTGTAGTACTTCTGAACAGTATCTGTCAGAATCGGGCCTGCCTTTGAGACGCCTCCGCCAATGACAAAGGCCTGCGGATCTACTACAGTCGCGACAGCGGCAAGCGCTCTGCCGAGAATTTCCGCAGTATAATCTACAATCTTCAGCGCTACAGCATCATTTTTCTTTGCGGCATCAAAGACATCCTTGGCTGTGATTCTGCTCTTGCCCTTAAGCAGCGTGTCTTCCTTTGTCTGTGCGACAACGGTTCTTGCCGTATAAGCGATACCTGTGGCAGATGCATACTGCTCCAGATGGCCCCGCTTTCCACAGCCGCAGATTCTTGTCTCCTGCGGGTTGACCGTCATATGCCCGATCTCACCGGCTGCACCGAAGGTGCCATCCAGGATCTGCTCGTGCAGGATAATGCCGCCGCCGACACCTGTACCGAGAGTGACCATGACAATATCCTGGAAACCTCTGCCGCCACCCTGCCACATCTCACCGAGTGCAGCAACGTTTGCATCATTTCCTACCAGCACATTTACCTTGCTGTCAAAGAGCTTTTCCATCTGCTCCTTCACCGGAACCAGGTCCCAGCCGATATTGACAGCACGGTTTACCACGGACCGGTTCAGGATGGCACCAGGCACGCCAATTCCGATTCCCTGAATATCCTCCAGTCCGATTTTTTTGGCAGAAAGCATGTCACGAACAGATTTTGCAATATCCGGAAGAATATTCCGGCCCTTCTCGCTCTTATCTGTAGGGATTTCCCATTTCTGGAGCAGGTCTCCTGTGGTGCGGAAAATTCCGATCTTGACTGTAGTTCCCCCGACATCTACGCCAACCGCATATGGTTTCACTTTCTTTTCCTCCTGATTTATATAATATTTTTGTATCAGGCTGCATTATACTCTGTCTTCTGCTTGTGTGATATCCTGGATGTGCCTGATTATCAATCAATTTTTGACCTTTGCTGAATTCGAACCTTATCAGCATATTTTATCGTAATATGTCTTTTACATCAATGACCGCATAATCAGTCGGCCTCCATTTTCTTTCAGCCACTGCTCCCGCCGCCTGTAATCCGGCATGACACGCCGCACCTCTTCCCAGAACAGCCGGGAATGGTTCATCTGCTTTCTGTGACAGAGCTCGTGCACAATGACATAGTCCTGTACATCCGGCGGTGCCAGCATCAGCAGACAGTTGAAGTTCAGGTTGCCTTTTGCGGAGCAGCTGCCCCACCTTGTCTTCTGGTTCCGGATCGTGATCCTGCCATAGGTAACCCCCATCTGGGAAGCATAGAAGTCTGCCCTTGGTGGAATCGTATGCTTTGCAAGCTCTGCCAGTCTGCGGAGCTCCTCCGGTGAAATTCTGTCATCAGGATTTATCGCCCGCTGTGCATTCTCCCGCCTCACCCGCTCTATATTCTGTTCGATCCATCTCTGGTTTCTTGACACAAATCTCCGGATTTCCTCTGCGGAAGCATAGTAAGGGACACGCACCACCAGCCTGGCGTCCGGTGTAATCTGCAGTGTCATCGACTTGTGCCGTTTCCGGCTGCGGATCACCTGATACTGTCTTTCCTCTTCCATTCCATCATATACCAAGTTATTGAAGTCTCTAAAGTTAGTATACAGAAAATCATAACATTTTCAGACATTTCAAAAGAACCATAGTACTTTTCTGTTTGTCGAAACCGTGAGAATTATAAGACACCTTCGTAAGCATACGTATTTTTACCTTTATAAAACGGGACCGTCTGAGGCTCTGTTTTTCAATACGATTTTCCTCAGCGGTCCCTTGCGTACATCAGGTCATGCACAGGATACCCGGTCCTGTAAAATACACAATTACTCTGTAGTTACAGGTGTATGATCCTCTGTATTTTCATTCTGGGAAGCAGTATCGTCACTCTCAACGAATTCTTCCTCTTCATCGGCATAGTCAGCCGGTTCCTGTGCGGAGGTCTTTGCCGCTTCTCCATTCTGATCTGCAGACGCCGCTGCTTCCCTGGCTGCCTTCTCAGCTTCGATTTCCGCATCGGTATCCAGCTTCAGATTTCTGTAATACTTCATGCCGGTACCTGCCGGAATCAGCTTACCGATGATAACATTTTCCTTCAGACCGATCAGATGGTCTACCTTGCCCTTGATGGCGGCATCAGTCAGAACCCGTGTGGTCTCCTGGAAGGATGCAGCTGACAGGAAGGAATCTGTTGCAAGAGAAGCCTTCGTAATTCCGAGCAGAAGTCTCTCGCAGGTTGCGGTCTTCTTGCCTTCCTCTTCCATCTTCTCGTTCAGATCCAGTACATCAAGATAATCCATCATCTTGCCCGGAAGCAGGCCTGTATCACCGCCGTCCTCGACGCGAACCTTCTTCAGCATCTGGCGAACGATGACCTCAATATGCTTGTCGCAGATATCAACACCCTGCAGACGGTATACTCTCTGTACCTCGCCGAGCAGATAGTTCTGTACTGCTTCTACACCCTTGATACGAAGCAGGTCATGAGGATTGATGGAACCTTCTGTAAGCGGATCGCCGGCCTCTACTTCCTTCGTGGCATCGACATCCTCCAGCTCCTTCTTCAGTCTGGTTCCGTAAGGAATCAGATAGGTCTTGGAATCTCCGTCCTTGCCTGTAACGACGATTTCACGTTTCTTCTTTGTATCCTTGAGCTGCGCGGTACCGGAGATCTCTGTGACAATCGCAAGTCCCTTCGGCTTACGTGCCTCAAAAAGCTCCTCGACACGGGGAAGACCCTGTGTGATATCGGCAGTACCTGCAACACCTCCGGTATGGAAGTTTCTCATGGTCAGCTGTGTACCAGGCTCACCGATGGACTGTGCGGCAATAATGCCGACAGACTCACCGACCTGTACAACCTCGCCGGTTGCCATGTTGGCGCCATAGCACTTGGAGCAGATGCCCAGGTGTGAGCGGCAGGTCAGGATGCTGCGGATCTTGACTCTGGTGATCGGCTGGCCGTTTTCGTCAACACCCTGTGACACAACCTTCGCAGCACGGCGCGGTGTGATCATGTGGTTTGCCTTGACGATGACATTGCCATCCTTGTCCTTGATGGTGTAGCAGGAGAAGCGTCCGGTAATACGCTCTTCCAGCGACTCCACCATCTCCTTGCCCTCTGTGAAT
>JAJGAH010000155.1 GCA_020844525.1 Eubacterium sp. | reverse complement strand
GCACCCTGATTCGTGCGGCGGATGACGTCGTGGACCGGCAGATACCTCTTCTCGGCATCAACCTGGGGACCCTTGGCTATCTGGCGGAGATTGACAGAAATTCCATCTATCCTGCGCTGGACGCACTGATGGAGGGACGCTACCAGATTGAATCCCGTATGATGCTCCGCGGTCAGGTGTACCATGAGGGAAAGCTGGTCAGCGAAGAGCGTGCGTTGAACGATATTGTGATCGGGCGCGAGGGATCCATGCATGTGATTTCTATCATCAATTACGTAAATGATGCATTTCTGAATTCCTATCGTGCAGATGGCATGATCATTTCTACGCCGACCGGGTCCACCGGTTACAGTCTTTCTGTCGGCGGTCCGCTGATCTCACCGGAGGCGCATCTGTTCCTGATGACACCGATTGCCGCACATACCCTGAATACCAGAAGCATTATCCTGCCGGAGGAGAACAGGATTACCGTCAAGCTGGGACCGGGAAAGGACAACACCATCGAGCACGCGATGGCCTATTTTGACGGAGACCGCAAGGTCCCGATGGTTACCGGGGACAGTGTGGTCATTGTACGCGCAGACAGAGACGCCCGCATCATGAAGATCCACAATGACAGCTTTCTCGGAACACTGAGACGGAAGATGAGCAATATCTGAAAACCTGCAGCGCGTCACTGCCTGTCAGAGAAATGGGAGGGGAGCAGGTGAAACTTGAGAGACAGACGGAAATATTAAGACTGATCCACGAGTATGAGATCGACACACAGGAGGAGCTGGCCAGAAAGCTGCAGGAAAAAGGATTCGACGTGACGCAGGCGACGGTTTCCAGAGATATACGGGAGATGAAGCTGACAAAGGTCGCAGGAGAAAACGGGCATCTTCGCTATGCGCTGCTGCAGAATCAGGCAAAGGATACTGCAGGCCGATATGTCCGTGTGCTGAAGGATGCGGTGACGTCCTTTGATCTCGCAGGAAATATTCTGGTCATTCATACCGTGTCCGGCATGGCAATGGCAGCGGCAGCCGTGATTGATGAGATGAACTGGGGAGAAATCGTGGGCTGTATTGCAGGTGACAACACGATTTTCTGTGCCATCCGCAGCAATGAGGAAGCGCTGCACGTGATGGAAAAGCTTCGGAAGCTGCTGGAGAAATTTTGACGATCTGAATACAGGAGGAAATGGAGGATGCTGACAGAGCTTCATGTAAAAAATCTGGCGCTGATCGATGAGGCAGATGTGAACTTCGGCCCCGGTCTGAATATCCTGACAGGAGAGACCGGCGCAGGTAAGTCCATTCTGATCGGCTCTATCAATCTGGCACTTGGACACAAGATGCAGAAGGACATGCTCCGGAAGGGGGCACAGAGCTGTCTGGTTGAACTTGCCTTTCAGATTGAGAACCCTGAAATCATCCGCAGACTGAAGGAGATGGATGTGGATGTGGAGGACGGACAGCTGATCATCAGCCGCAAGTTTACAGATGGCAGAAGCGTATGCCGCCTCAATGGTGAGATGACAACAGCGTCAAAAATCCGGACGATTTCCTCTCTCCTGCTGGATATTCATGGCCAGCACGAGCACCAGAAGCTTCTGTATCCCGAAAATCAGCTGGAAATCCTGGACGCCTACGGAAAGGACCGGATTGCCGGACCGCTTGCGAGGGTCCAGGTGTCCTGGAGTGCCTACCGGGGGATCTGCGAGGAACTGAAAGCCTATGAAATCGATGACAAGGAGCGGGAGAGAGAGCTGTCTTTTCTGAAGTACGAGATACAGGAAATTGAGGATGCCGCACTTGTTCCCGGAGAAGAGGAGGACCTTGAGAAGCGGTACCGGCTCATGTCGAACAGCAAAAAGATCGCCGAGGCCCTGAACCAGGTGCATCAGCTGACTGGTTATGAAGAGGGGGCTGGAGACATGACCGGACGTGCCGTCCGGGAGCTCTCCCAGGTCGCGGAATATGACGAGACGCTTTCAGGCCTGTCCGCCAGCATATCCGACATCGACAATCTGCTCAATGATTTCAACCGGGAGGTGTCTGAGTATCTCTCAGAGTTCACCTTCTCCGAGGAGGAATTCTTTCAGACAGAGCAGCGGCTGGACCTGATCAACAATCTGAAGGCAAAATACGGAAAGACAACGGCAGATATCCTTGCCTATCTGGACCAGCAGAAGAATAAGCTCTCCAGGATGGAGAACTTTGATCAGCAGAAGCAGGAGCTGATCCAGAAGAAAGAAAAAGCGCAGCAGGCGCTCGAAAGGGACTGCCAGGCTCTGACAGAACAGCGGCAGGCGGTTGCCGAAGAGCTGTCCGAAGGCATCCGTGCCGGACTGAAGGACCTGAATTTTCTCTCGGTGGATTTTGAGATACAGTTTCAGAAGACAGAGCATTACGGCCCCAGGGGACGTGACGCCATTACGTTCATGATCTCGACAAACCCCGGAGAATCGGTAAGGCCGCTGGCGGATGTTGTGTCCGGCGGTGAGCTTTCCCGGATCATGCTGGCGATAAAGACCCTGCTGGCAGACAAGGATGCCACGGAGACACTGATTTTTGATGAGATTGATACCGGTATCAGCGGGAGGACCGCACAGAAGGTTTCAGAAAAGATGGCGAAGATCGGAAGAAACCATCAGGTGATCTGCATTACTCATCTCGCGCAGATTGCCGCCATGGCAGACCATCATTTTGAAATCGCCAAGAGCGTTGAAAATGCATCCACGATCTCCAGAATCCGGGAGCTTGATGCAGGTGAATCTGTGGAGGAACTCGCAAGGATTCTTGGCGGCGCAGAAATCACGCAGGCAGTACGGGACAATGCAAGAGAGATGAAGCAGCTGGCAGAGAAGAAAAAGCAGAGCCTTGAAACTCCATAACCTGACCCTTGAAACTATATAACCTGACTTGTCCGTTTTATAGGAAAATCTCAGCACCAGGTACTGCTGGCATGTCTGCAAATGTTCGAATTTAATGACAATTTCTAAAACATTTACTTTTAAATATTACTTAAAATAACACAGGCCGCTGATACTGTATCTGGTATCAGCGGCCTGTGGTGTTTCACTTCGGTTTTTATTTTTGTTTCACTTCGGTTTTGTAAGAAAATGGCGGATGACGACAAAGCAGACAATAGCGCCGGCTGCGGCGTATCCCAGAAAACCGAGCAGCGGCATGTGCAGGACCTTCGGCTTCAGATCGGTGAGACACAGAATGCTTGAGGAAATCAGCAGGGCCGATACCCAGAGACCGATGACCAGGTTCTGCACCAGCTTCCGCAGCAGCCAGGCCAGATTTTTTGAAGTCTTCAGCTCCAGATTTACCCGGCTCTGACCATTCAGATATTCTTTCATGATACGGCTGGTCAGGGACGGGATTTTTATTATGTCCCGTGTCGACTTATAGAGGTCCTCACCGCCATGCTGCAGAAGCTCCTTCCAGTCCAGATGCTGCATCTTGGACTGCGACATTCTGGCAGCAGCGATCTCTGCCATGTTGATATCCGGGCTGATCTCCGCAAGGTCACCCTCCATATGGGTGAGACCCCTCGCAAGCATCGTCATCCCGTGTGGCATGGTGATTTTATTTTTCTTCATGGCATCCATAACATCCATGAAGAAATCGGCAATGTCAATGCCCGCAATATCGGTATCGCCGTACTGCTGCAGGATATCCCGCAGATCCTGATAGAGCTGCTCGCGGTCCGGCTTTCCCTTGCGGAAATCAGCCAGCGAAAGGACGGCATTTTCCACGCGTGACACATCGTGGTCGGCAATACCCCGTACGGCTTCCTCCAGAAGGCCGCGTTCCTGGTTGGTGAGCCGTCCCATCATGCCCATGTCAATCCAGATGATCTTTCCGCCTCGGATTCGGAGATTGCCCGGATGAGGATCTGCATGGAAAAATCCGTCCTCGATGACCTGCTTGATGAAGTTGTCCACCAGCTTGGCACCGATTTCGTGGAGATCATATCCCTGCTCCAGAAGCCTGTCTTTGTCCGTGATCGACAGACCATCGATATATTCCATGACGAGCACCTGTGAGGTGGTGTACTGCCGGTAAAGCTTTGGGGCGCCGACAAAGGCGACATCCCTGTTCAGCCGGGCAAACTCCTCCATATTGTCTGCTTCCTTCAGAAAATTCATTTCCTCCTGGGCAACCGACCAGAGCTCATCCAGAATCTGGCCAAGGTCTACGACGTTTTTCAGGCCGCCGATGGAAGGAAGCAGCCGTACTGCCTTGTGCAGCAGGCGGATGTCACGGGACATCGTGTCATAGATACCTCTTCTCTGGACCTTGATGATGACGTCCTCACCGGTCTTCAGGCGTGCCCGGTGTACCTGGGCGATCGAGGCGGATCCCAGTGAAACCGGCTCAATGCTCTCGAAAATTTCTGTCCATGCTTCGCCATAGGATTCCTCAATGACAGAAATGACGTCAGAGAAGGGCATTGGCGTAACTTCAGAATTGAGCTTCATCAGCTCGGTGCAGTATTCTCTGGGCAGAATATCGGAGTGCAGGGACATGATCTGTCCAAGCTTGATGTAGGTCGGGCCCAGCTCCTCCAGAACGATGCGCAGTTTCTCAGGCGTGACACCACGGAAGATTTTATTTCTGCGGAGAATATCGGTGATCTCCCGAAGCCTGGAGGTGTGATCAGTTTTTCGTGAAGTACCCTGTGAGGAAGCCTGTTCGTACTGTGGGTTGTCTCCGGCTTCTTTTTGCTGTGCGGAATGGCTGTTATCGAATTCTTCTGTATGATTCATTACTATTCTCACATGTCATATGATTCATGTATGCAGTCTGTCACAATTTTTTACCGCTCTTATGCGACATCTGTTTTCCTGTCTGACTATATATCTGTATATATCAGAAAAGCCCGAAATCTGTTGCCGCTGCCCATCATGCTGGGCAGAACAGACAGTGCTTCGGACTTTTCGTTGCATTTCAGTGTTCATGGCATCCGGATGTACTGCCGGATGCATCTTATAACCGTGCCGCCAGAAACGTATGATAGACGTTCTGCCGTATGGTCAGATGCTGTTTATTCCTTCCCGGTTTCTTCTGCGTCAGCTCCATTAGCAGCATCAGAGGCATCTTCTTTCTCCGCGGCTGTTTTCTCCGCAGTGTCAGATGCTGCGTCAGCCTGCTTTGCTGCAAGCTGTTCCTTCAGCGCTTCCATCTGCTCCGGTGTCAGCTTGTTCAGCATAGCAGAAAAATCATTTCCCTTCGGAACTGCAGCAGCCGCACGCATGGCGTCTGCATTTGCCTGTGCCTTTGTCTTGATATTGTCCGTAGTCGTGTCGATCTTGTGCTTCAGCTCCTGATTGAGGACCTTGCCCTGCTCAACAGTAATTTCTCCCTTTTCCACCAGAGTGTCAATCAGAGCCTTGGATTTCTCGGCACCTACGGCAACTGCGCCGACACCTGCCAGAAATACATTGCGAAATGTATCCGTTAATTTGAAATCATCACTCATTGCCTTTTCCTCCTTTTATATATTTAATATGATATCGTGGTCAAAAGGCTGATGTTTAAGAGAATTTCGTGTGCATATAGCTTTTGACATCAATATCATTAATATATTATTTGTATATAAAACACAAGATTCGTTTTCTTGTCAGGGTTTGTGATTCATAAAACCTTCGGAACGAAAATAATCAGACCGATGATCGCTGCAAAGATCGCGGATACGAGCACCGCACCGGCAGCCGCATCCTTCGCCAGTTTTGCAAGAGGGCGCCTTTCCTCGGAAACCAGGTCCACACAGGCTTCAATCGCTGTATTGACAATTTCCAGACTGATGACCAGTGCAAAGAGAACCATACAAATGCACCATTCCGTGATACTGATCCGGAGAATAGCGCCTGCGATAATAACGAGGGTCATCATGCCAAGATGGATTTTAATATTGCGCTCTTTGCGTATACATGCCCATATACCCTGAAAGGCATATCCGAAGCTTTTATATAAGGGACTTTTCCTAATAATATTCTTCATAATATTAAAAGAGATTCCTCTTCCTGGCACGATCATTGTTCTGTGCCGGATTCTGCGACTTCGATATATTCTGCTATAAATTATAGCACCGGCGCCAGAACAATTCAACGCAGCCAGAACAATGGATTTATTGTCGGTATTGACTTATATCCCATTTTTGATATGCTATATATAACATAATTTGGAGGACCACCATGTTTAGTGTTAATTTTTATCGGGAAGACGATGGGAGTAAACCGGTTGCCGATTTCATCCGGAAATTGGACACAAAAATGAAGGCAAAGGTAGTATCAGATCTGCACCGCCTGGAAATGCTCGGTAATGAGGCCAGGGCTCCACTAAGTATGTTTTTGGAAGATGATATCTTTGAACTGCGTTCTGTGTCGGGAACGAAT
>JAJGAH010000154.1 GCA_020844525.1 Eubacterium sp. | reverse complement strand
TGGAATATCATGCAGCATTTGCAGTAGCAGCATAAAGAATACCGCCAGCTGATTCATTCCTCAACTGACGGTATCCAATCACTTATTATTTTTCACTGTCCCCTTGACGGGTAGCACACCAGTTTTTGCAGATGGGAGGTTTCTATGAAAAATTACTCCTCTTTCTTTTTCTTCTGTTTTGCAGCTACAAAGACGGCAATCACGATCATGCCTCCGGCAATGGCATAGAAATACCATGTGCCGTATCCGCCGGTATGGAGGGTGATTGTCTTGTAGTTCTGTACACGCACCCGGACAATACCCCTGTTGTGTGAAAGCGGGATCACCTTTGTGGATTTCGTCAATACCGTACCGTCGTCCATAGACAGGCAGGCACCATAGGCTTCCACAGACTGATCATCGCCTTCTGCATTTTTGATAAGGTTTCCGTCCTGCGGGTCTGTGCTGTTCAGTGTCACTTCAAATCTGTTTTTCAGAAGATTGAAATGACTGGATGTTGATTTTTCGGTAACAACATAGGTTTCGGAATCCAGTCCGCGGATCTTCAGCAGCCCTGATTTCTGTTTTCCATCTACGGTTGTATCCGTATGTGCAGGACTGACCAGCTGGGTTACAACGCAGGACTTCGTGGGTGTCACATCCGTTGTGGCAAGGACTGTTTTTCCATTTGCCGCCTTTGCGATATGAAATCCGTCAATCTGATTGCTATTGCCTGTAATTTCAGTAACCGCATATTTATTTGCATTGTAGCGGACACCATCCACTGTACGCAGTCCTGTTTCCGGGTTTACGGCTGCTGCAGCGAATTTTTCGTCAAAAGACTGTCCCTTTCCTGCAAGCTTCTTTCCGTCAGCGCTTTTGCGGATGTTGTCCTTATTATCCTTTGAACCGTCATCTTCATCAGAAGATCCGTTTGAACCCTTGCGGAGGGTGTCTGAGGTGATAATTCCCTCAATTGCTCCGTCAGCAGGAGTCCAGACATGATAGCTTCCGTCAATCAGTTTTCCGTCCGCATCCCTGTCCTGTACAAAAAACAGGTACACGTCTTTCGTTATTACGCTGCTGTTCTTTGAAAGGTCCGGATCATACTGCTTACTCTGCTGGATTGTAAAGGACACATCGCCTGCATCAAAAATGTGATCATCAGAGACCGTCTGGCCGTTGATGTCCTTAGTACCTTTTGTGGACTGACCGGACTTGGTACGGTCCAGCTCATAGGTAAAGACATGTACCGGATTTCCTTCCACCCGTCTCTCCAGGCTGTTCTGATTTCTCCATGTCAGGGTCGGTCGGTTGGTGTTAAAGGTCTTTCCATCCGCCGAACCAATGACCGCATTCTTGTTCAGAACGGTATCAAATTCCACAATGACCTGGGAATCTACCTTCTGATGGTCCAGTTTGGCAAGGCCTGCATCCGTAAGCTCGACCGTAAAGCTCTGCACATACTCGTCGCCATTTGCAACTGCGCCGTCAGAAGCAGTATTGACATGTGTAGCCACTGTACCGGCCTTATTCTTTGTCTGGTCATCTTTCGCTGCAGGGTCAATGTCCGGTGCTTCTCCTACGGTATATCCCGGAACAGTCCCTGCCACATCTGCATAATAATTCTTTTCTGTTTTCTTTGTTCCGTTATTCAGGGTATAGATGATCTTATAGTCTTTGCCTGGAACAAGCTCGATATCTGTCCCGTATTTGCTGTAATTCTCACCATCTGTTGTCTTTGCATCAAACTGGGAGAGTTTTGTGGGGTTCGCCACTCTTCCCCGGAGCGCAACTCTTGTCACCCTCTGGAAGGTAAGCCCCTTGCTCATGGTGTCGGAGATCTTATATTCCTTGTTCCGGCGGGCATCATTCTGGTCCTTGGTGTACATCGTCACCGGAGAATCCGCATAGATCACCTGATGGATGTTCTGGCCGATATGGTAATCCTGCCGCTCTGTCAGTGTGTCCCCGTCATCCTCTACCACCTTTTTCGTAATGGAAGTCATGTTGTTCTTGGGATAGACGTTCAGGTCATACTGCCATACCGTTCCTGCCTTATAGGTGGTTCCATCCTTTGACAGGTCTGCGATATTGGTCTGTGGCAGGGAGACCAGGAATGGGGAAGAAGGAGTATCGATCACGTAGGGGTTCTGTGTGCCATCCTCTGCATCGGTATAGGATGAATCCTTGCCGTAATCTGGTGTGGTCTCCACGTTCTCCTTTCCAGTTACATTGGTAGTATCCGTGGTCGTAGAATAACGCTGGTCCTTGCTGTTTCTGGCCTGCACATTCTCCCTTGTCTGTCCTGGCTGCTCCTTATCTCCTTCTGTCACCTTTCCGGAAGTCTTGTTGGAATGGTCAAGACTGCCTTCCACATCGGTATCATCGTTATAGTTATTGTCTTCGTTTCCAGCCTTTGTCTGATCCGGGTAATCCGTCTTTTTGTCATCTGAATTTGCCTGCTTCTGCCAGGCACTTTCTTTGTTTGCACTCTCCGCGCCGTCAGAATCGTACACATAGTCCCTGTAGATCTTCCGGTAGGTGTTCTCTCCGTCCGCACCTTTCACCATGTCGTAATAGCCTGTCTCGGCAATCAGATAAAGACCCAGGTCCATATCGGTCATAACGGTCTTTCCTTTATCCTGGCTGCGGTTTGAAACCGGATCCACGCCGTCGTAATACATCTTCTTTTTGTCAGAGGAAAGCTGGGCACCTGTTGCAGCAAAGTCCCTGCCTTTTCCACCCTTCGATGCCTTCTCTACATAAGCATTGACCAGAGTCTCTCCGGTCCACGTATTTCCGTCCCCATTGGTGTCCTTGATCTTCTCCAGGATGGTCTCCATCTGCTCCGTGGACCAATATTTTTTTCCATCAATCACGGTAGCGTAATCATTGACATCAAATCCGCATTTTTTCGCAATCTCCACAAAGCCTGAATCCAGGTTGCTGTAATAGACACCGACTTCCCCGTCTGTCACGGCATCCTTCAGTCCAGGATTGTCCCTGACTTCCTGAAGACTCTGGATGCGGTGCCCGGCCACATTTACAATGTCCGCGATTTTGACCTCGGAGAAAATAATGTTGGGAATGCCGTCACGCACCTCAATGCCCCTGTCCTCGGATCCGACAGGATTGCCATTCGCATCCAGTACCACGTTCTGATCTGTCGTAACGTTGTCCTCCCCATAAACATCATTGGACCCGCTGTGGTACATGCCGTCGCCCTCAGAAGTATTTCCGTTCTCCTCATTCAGCTTATAGATAGTAATAGACCCCTTCATGCCTCTGTCGATAATGTCCTTTGAAATCTGCGGATTTTTCCCGATATCATAAAGTGACTTGTTTGCCGGCCAGGTATCCGCCGCAAGTACCGGCCCTGCTGCCAGCATAATGGACATTGCTGCTGCCATTGTTCCTGTAAAGATTCTTTTTCCCTTTTCTATCATCTGTAATTCCTTTCTTTGATTTCCTGCGTATTTGTGATTTTTTTCTGGTAAACTTCTGCCTTCCAATAAAAAAACAGCAGCTGTCACGCCACTGTCTTTTTCTTCATCTGGTATCTGCATTTTTGGTTTCCTGAATCATCCGGTTCTGCACGGATGTGCCTTGTCTTAAACTGCTTTTTCGCAATTTGTTTATCTTCCCTGATCCCTTACCTCCTTTCCATCTTACGAAGATTTTTCTTTTTTCTGCGGTGCCTGTCCACAAGCCCCGCTGTCACGATCCCTGCAGGCAGGGCCGCACACAGGATCAGCCTGATCAGAGCATCTGTTCCAAGACTGGTGAGATCCTCTCCTGCTTCATCCGAAATGGAAAGATCAGGATAAACTCTTTCAAATCTCTCAATAATCCGATGGTCATTCACGCCGTAGGGAGAGCAGGTATAGAGTGTCAGCTCGTCCTTTCCCTTTTCCATCTGCAGAAGCGGTGTTTCATCCGGTCCCTGTGCTACCTGTTTTTTACGCACAAGCCGGTACCTGTGGATCTCATCCAGCACATGAATGCGTACTTCTGCCCCCTTTTCCAGTGTTTTCACATCCGTAAAAAGCCGTGCAGTCGCAAGTCCTGTATGTCCTGCAATGATCGCGTTTGTATTCTTTCCTCCAAGCGGGAGACTTGAACCATACATATGTCCTGCTGCATACTGCAGAATGCTTTCCTGTGTGCCATGTCCGACCGGCAGGTATACGCCGATATCCGGGATCTCGATAAACCCCATGATATTTGCACCGTTCTGGTCTTCTGATGACAGCAGAGACTCATACTCTCTGTCTGTGACATCCGGTCCCTGATAATGGAACTCTTCTTCCATCTGTTCCTCATAAATGTTCTGATTATAATTCCTTACCCTCTCTTTCTCTTCCTCAATCTCATCTTTACTCATACCCTCAACCTTCTCCTGATAATCTGCAACAGACCCGATCTGTCTGATATTGGACAACGCATCCTCAACAAGCGGAAACTCCATGATAATACAGGCCAGAAAAAGAAGCAGCCAGAAGACAGTCCGACGGGGATTATGGTACTTTTGTTTCTTATACATTTTTACAGCCTCCTGTTTATCTTGCGTCTGGCAATCTCCTGTCTTGTAATCCTCTGTTTGCTATATCTAAAATTCTTTACCTGCCCACTTCTGTGTTGTCTGTAAATCCAAAATCCCAGGCAGTATCCCGCCGGAAGCATCAGAAGTCCTGCTGTCTTCATCAGCGCCCAGAGATTCCTGGTATGAATTACACTGCCCTCACCATCCGAATCCTCTTTTCTGGTGCCTGACCTGACTCCCCGGATGATCAGTCTGTGATCATTGACTCCGTATGGTGTGCAGGTATAAAGCGTCACCAGGTCTTCTCCTGGAACGACCTGCAGATAAGGGGTCTCGTCATCCGGAAGGACGATCTCAATATCTTCCACAGTATACTCATGAATCTCTCCAAATATATGGATATCAAAGGTGTCTCCATTCTGCAGCTTGTCCAGATCTGTAAAGATTTTTGCATTGGATAAGCCTGTATGACCGGCAATCACAGCATTCGATGACTTTCCTCCCACCGGAAGGGATGTGCCGTACATATGACCGGCACTGTTTTTCAGCACCTTTTCTTCAGTACCATGACCGACCGGGAGATACACACCGATCTTCGGGATATCAATTGTACACATGGTCCCGTCCCCCGCATTAAGCAGTGCTTCATACGCAGGATCTGAAGCCTGGTCTCCACGGTACTCAAAAATATGCTTCTGCTGCGTGTGATAGATTTTTTCGTTATACCGTTCCGCCTCCTTTCTGATTTCTTCTGTCTCTTCATCATCCATATCAACTGTACTGTTATAGCCTTCGATTCTCCTGACCTGCCAGATCTCCGATACAGCATCCATCAGGGATGGTGCAAGTGCCATGACCAGGGCTGCCAGCCCCAGAAAAAAAATCAGGATCCCTGTCTCAGCCTTTTTCTTTCTTTGACACAGTTTCCTGTGATGCATATTCTTATCCTTATCACTATATGCCGTCACTCTCATTTACTCTTATCCCTTTACTATTGTCCCTCCACCAGGATGCCGGCTCCTGTGTCTGCCTTGCAGCAGTCTCCTTTCCCTGTATCACCAGACGGTTTCTGGTTCCTTCTACACCGTTGCAGGTGGATAAAGAGACCAGATGCGCATCCTGGTCTGGTTCTGTAGAATTCTGGTATAAGGAAAGTTCCTTCATCTTCTTCTGATAGGAAAAGAACGCTTTCTTATCGGCGAACTTCGTATCATAGACATCCGATCCTCCCGTTGTACTGATTACGCTGAAGAAGGTGTAGGTATGCCTGGTGCCATCCGGCAGATACAGATCAAAGGTATGGTCTTTGCATCCGGGATCCATATAACGCCAGCGAAACTTTCCGAACATGCTTCCGTCTGCCATGTTGTGACCATAAATCACAGAATGGCTGTCCGAAAAATCCGCACTGCTATCTGCATTCAAAAAGATGCTGCCGCCATAGTTCCAGGATTTATCCGGCAGGTGATGCAGATAAAACGAGTTATCTTCTCCCTGCATGACTGGATAACCGATGTCATCCATCTGAAGCCAAGCCACCACATCCTGTCCTTTGAATTTCTCCCAGTCGATGATCAGCGAATTATCGTAGCTTTTACGATCTGATCCAGAAGATGCAGATGCGGCAGAATTATCTGGTTCATCCGGCTTATGGACAGCATCTTCAATGATTTGTCTGTAGGTTTCTGCTGACTCTGCATATTCAAACAGCTTCGGCAGAAGAACAGAAGCACAGATCGCCAGCGTAATTGCTGAAGCTGCTCCGACAATCAGACGGGTTATCCACATCCGGTCCCTTTTCCTGCTCTTTCTTTGTTGATAACTTTTCTTCCTTTCTTTTCTGTTTTGCTCCTTCATTTGTCCTGTACTTTTTTCATAGTA
>JAJGAH010000153.1 GCA_020844525.1 Eubacterium sp. | reverse complement strand
TTTCTGAGCCATAAATGATAATGTCCTGATGTAACGCAAATGAAAATGTCCCGCTTATGGAAAAATTCATTATTTCTGAATTCTATCAGACAGGAGGGCCAGGCAGACTTTTTCTTTATACCGTTGCTGCAGCCCTTTCCGGCTTGCGCACCATCAGATACCACACAACCTGACTGATGATCAGCGCGACCAGAAATCCGCAGATGACATCAGAGGGATAATGGACACCCAGATACAATCTTGAATATGCGACAAGGGAGGCCAGCACCACAAGCGGGATCCCCGCCTTTTTGGGCAGCATGTGCAGTGCCACAAGTGCCACAGCAAAGCTGTTCGCTGTGTGTCCGGACGGGAAGGAATAATCGGTAGGAAGCTTTCCGATCGGATTCAGAAAGTCAAAGGCGTTAAAGGGTCTTACGCGGGCGATCACCAGCTTCATCACAAGGTTTACAAGAACCGCCTCAATCGATAGTGAAACGGCGCATACCTTTCCGACATTTCTGGTCTTCCGGAACAACAGGAACAGAACAGTCAGAACAACCCATCCAAAAAAGCCGAAGGCACTCACACACTTCATAATCGGCGTCAGCCAGTCAAAGCGCAGATGATCCCGTATAAAAACCAGGATTGCAACATCCATATCCGTTATTGATGAAAGCAATGTAATATATCTCCTTTCCTGGGAAAAAAGCCTCCCCAAATTATTCCGTACGTTAAGTCATTCCATACGCTAAGTCATTTCGTACATTAAGTCATTCCGTACGTTAAGATGCGTCTTTTGCAAAGAAACCCTTGCAAAAAATACAGACATATAAGAAAGAACGGCTCGCAGAAAACGTATCCCCGAAACATGACAGACAAGAGCATCAAATAATCTTAAGGATATCATGGATCGTTATATAGACGATAAACGCCATCAGCGCCATGAGACCATAAAAGTTGATATTTTCCTCGATCTTCCGGTTTACCGGCTTTTTGCGGATTGCCTCTATGAGCATCATCAGCAGTCTGCCTCCGTCCAGTGCGGGGAGCGGAATCAGATTCATAAAGCCAAGGGAGACAGAGATCATGGACATTACGCTGGCAAGCGTCAGCAATGCAGCACCGGTTGAAGCCGAAGATGCTGCCTCGCTGTATGTGTCTCCCACCGTCTTGACAATGCCAACCGGGCCGGACATATCGTTAATTCCAAAGGTTCCGTTCAGCATTCCCGCAATCGACTTCCAGGACATCTTGATCCAGAACGCCACCTCGCGGAAGGAATAGCCGATCACGCCGAAAAATCCCTGCTTTACTCTCGCCATGTTGTACGAAAAACTCAGCGAAGCGATTGTCGTTTTTTCCGGTGTCAGCTGTACCGTGGACTGCTTTCCGTCCCGTTCAATAGTAATCTCTATCTGCGAACCGTCCAGAGGATGGGCCTGCAGGTACTCCGTCATATCATCTGCCGTCCTGATCTCGGTGCCATTGATTGCTGTAATGACATCTCCCATCTGCAGACCGGCTTTTTTCGCCGCAGTTCCTTTATTCACCATCGTGAGCTGAATGCCGCTCGCATCCGAAGTCTCATCCCAGTGTATGCCCAGCAGGTATTTTGTCTCACTGGCAGGCGTATAACGGATCCGGACGTTCTGTCCGTCCCGGTTTACAACAAGCGATACAGAATCCGTCGGAACTTCAGAAAGCAGAAGGTCCATATAGAAATCCCGGGAATTCATAATCCATTCGCCGTTATAGGATTCAATGATATCTCCTGTCTGCAGTCCGGCTGCCGCCTCCGGTGACGAAGCTGGCACATCCTCCACGATAACCGGATCTGCGCCTGAGACGCCCACAATAACCAGTGAAATCAGCAGCGCCAGGATAAAGTTAAAAACCGGTCCTGCCGCCACGACCAGTGCCCTTCTCCACACCGGCGCCCCGACAAAGCTTCCGGGAACCGCCTCTCCGTCATCCTCATTGAGCATGGAACAGGAGCCTCCAAAGGGAAGCGCCCGCCACGCAAAAACGGTGCCGCTCTTTTTGCTTTTAAAAGAGAGGATCTTCGGCCCCATTCCGATTGCAAATTCCTCTACGACAATATGGTTCTTCCTCGCCAGGAGGAAATGGCCAAACTCGTGAAAAAGTACCACAAGGCCCAGCACCAGAATTCCGATTACATATTTCAATATTGTTCACCCAAATGCAGATCCCAGGCAGGTTTTACGCTATAAAAATAAGCAGTCTTACCTCTCTGCGATCCGCTGTAAAATGCTGTGGTCTGTCTGATTCAGGTATAATCCGCTTCAGGCATAGTCCCGCCGGATCCGGCCGCGAACCTCTGCCTCAACCGCCAGAATCTGCTCCAGATCTGGCATTTCAATACAATGATGTGCATCCATCGATGCCTCAATCAGACGATAGATATCCAGAAAACCGATTTTATAGTTCAGAAACAAGGCCACTGCCTCTTCATTTGCCGCATTGAATACTGTCGGCATGGAACCGCCCTCCCGGGCCGCACGAATGGCGAGCGGAAGTCCCCTGAACGTCTCCATATCGGGCTGATCAATCTCTATGGAATGCAGTCTTGTGAAATCAAGACGCTCTCCCGGCAGATACCTTCTGTGCGGATAGTATAATGCATACTGAATCGGCAGACGCATGTCGGGTGCCCCCAGCTGTGCCATCACCGCACCATCCTCGAATTCCACCATGGAATGAATGATGCTCTGCGGCTGCACAACAACCTGAATACGATCAAGCGGCACATCGAACAGCCACCGGGCCTCCATGACCTCCAGTCCCTTATTTACCAGAGTCGCGGAATCGATCGTGATTTTTCTGCCCATGGACCAGGTCGGATGCTTCAAAGCGTCCTCCGGTCGCACGCCGGCAAGATCCTCAGTCTTCCATCCACGGAAAGGTCCTCCTGATGCCGTGATCAGCAGTTTATGTACCTGTCTTCTGTCTTCCCCATGAAGACACTGAAAAATCGCGCTGTGCTCGCTGTCCACAGGGAGAATCCGGACGCCGTTCTTTTCTGCCGCAGGCATGATCAGATGGCCGGCAGTGACCAGCGTTTCTTTATTGGCAAGAGCAATATCCTTACCGGCCCCGATTGCCGCAAGCGTCGGACGAATGCCGATCATTCCCACAATGGCTGTAACCAGAATCTCCGCCTCCGGCATCGCTGCCAGCTCCAGAAGCCCTTCCATCCCGGCACTGACACGTGTATCTGTGTCGCGGATTCTCGCCTTCAGATCCTCCGCTGCGCTCTCATCATATAATACGGCTAGCTTCGGATGGAATTCACGTACCTGTTCTTCTATTTTCTGTACATTCTTCCCCGCTGCGATTCCAACCACCTGAAGGTCTTGATTGTTCCTGACCACATCGAGGGTCTGTGTACCGATAGATCCGGTCGAACCAAGAATTGCAATTTTCTTCATAACAGTCCTCTCCCCTGTCATGCATCGCAGATGCATCCGGTATTCTCAATCATCCACGCCATCCTCCGCGGTACACTTCCAGCGAATTTCATTATTATTTATAACTTAATTTTGTGCCCATGCATGCTTACCGAAGCATATAAATTTACATCAGGCTCACTTGACCAGCGTAAGTGCCAGAAAATATATAATCGGCGCCGTAAAAATCACACTGTCAAAGCGGTCCATCACGCCGCCGTGCCCCGGAATCAGATTGCCATAATCCTTTATCCCGGCATTTCTCTTGATTGCGGAAGCAGACAGGTCGCCAACCATGGAAATCAGTCCTCCAATCAGGCAAATCACCATGTATTCCAGTACCGGTCCTTTTGTGGCAAGCGCATAGATCAGACCCAGCAGCGTCGCCCCTGCAACGCCACCGATTGCGCCCTCTATGGTCTTCTTGGGGCTGAGAACAGGTGCCATCTTGTGCTTTCCGAAAAGTCTTCCCGCACAATATGCACATGTATCGCACCCCCAGGAGCACAGGAAGATCAGCCATACAATGTAGTGTCCATACTCCAGGCTTCTGGTCTGATATACATAGGACAGCATGACACCCACATAGATGACACCGAAGTAGGCTTCCATGATCTGCCTTGCATTATACTTCGGATAGGAAAACACATATACAAACATCAGCATGACAAGCGCACACAAGATGATGAAGAGCTGATAACTGCCCCACATATAGATCAGGCTCAGATAATAGAGCACTACTGAGATATATCCGATCAGTTCCAGCAGATCGACACTCCTGCCCTCCTTTTTGTGGATGCCAAGTGCGCGGTACAGCTCAAATGTTCCGATGAGCGACAGCACAAGCGAAACGAGGTACAGAACCCATCCTCCCGCAGTAATACTCATCAGCGCAATCAGCACAAGAATAACGCCGCTGACCAGCCTTGTGAGAAATGAATTGGTTGTCTTTCTTGTCAGGTACTGAACCACAAGCATGACAAGTACCCCTACCAGACCAATGATGTAAAACATCTCATTGTTCCTCCTGTTTGATATGACTTATTCTATTTTGCGTTGCCGAATCTCCGGTCGCGGCTGTTGTACTTCTCAATCGCACGGATCAGGTCCTCCTTATGGAAATCCGGCCAGGCAGTATCTGTAAAATAGAATTCTGTATAGGCCAGCTGCCATAGAAGAAAATTGGAAATCCGCTGTTCACCGCTTGTGCGGATCAGAAGATCGGGGTCCGGGATTCCTGCCGTATCCAGATAGCGTTCAAAAATCTCGCCAGTCACCCTTCCCTCCGGCAATTTTCCACTTCTCGCATCATCAGCAAGCTTTGTAACCGCGCGCTCAATCTCATCGCGCCCGCCATAGTTCAGGGCAATCTGGAAGAACATCTTGTCATAATCCTTCGAGATCTCTTCCACCTCGCGGATTTCTTCCTGAATATCCGGAGCCAGCGCAGAAGTATCTCCGATGATCCTCACACGCATCTGGTTCTTTCTCGCCTTCGCCATAACCCTGCGCAGATATTTGCGGAAAAGGTTCATCAGTACCTGCACCTCATCCGCCGAGCGTTTCCAGTTTTCTGTGGAAAACGCATATACTGTGAGATACTTCACACCCATCTCACAGATAATATCGCACATCTTTTCCAGGTTATTGCAGCCAACAACATGACCATAGCTTCTGGGCATCCCCCTGCGCTTTGCCCATCTTCCATTTCCATCCAGAATAATAGCAATATGATTCGGAACCTTCAGTTTTCCATTCTGTCCCGCCTCACTCATAAAACCCGTCCTTCCCGCGTCCGTCGTTTTGTCAGAAAACGGCCGCAAAGCAGCTGCAGCCATCACACTCTGCTCGGACAATCCGTTAACAGCCACAGCTGGCTCTGAAATAAAAAGAGCCCCCGCATAAAACGCCACTCTGCACATTGCCAAAAAAGATACCCTTCCGTGGCAATACACGTGCTGCGCGTTTCATGCGGCAGCTCCTCCCCCCTCTACAGTTTCTGCAAATCCGCAGCCCGGATCAGACCTTCATAAGCTCTCTGGACTTCTCATCAACAGCCTTGTCAATCTCACGGATTCTCTTGTCCGTAGCCTTCTGCAGCTCATCCTGAAGCTCTGTGATCAGATCCTCAGAAAGATCCTCGGATTTCTCGAGCTTTTTGAAAGCTTCATTTCCATCCCTGCGGATATTGCGGATGGCTACCTTGGCCTCCTCACCCTTCTTCTTTGTCTCCTTTGTGAGCTCCTTACGTCTCTCCTCTGTGAGCTCAGGGAAGATCAGACGGATCACCTTTCCATCCGTACTCGGGTTGATTCCAAGGTCAGATGTCTGAATCGCCTTGATAATCGGCTTCACCATTGATCCCTCCCATGGCTGGATCTGAATAATCCGTGCCTCAGGAACCTGAATATTGGCCACCTGATTCAGCGGCGTCTGGGCTCCATAATAGTCCACGGTAATGCGGTCCAGCACGTGCGGGTTCGCGCGTCCGGCACGGATCGCGCCGAGCTCACTGGAAAGGTTGGCGAGTGTCTTCTCCATTTTGGCATCGTAAGCCTTTACTCTCTCATTCATTGCAAAAACCTCCCTGGTTATTTACACGGTCACTCTGGTTCCCGTGATTTTTCCGTGTGCCGCGTTGACAATGCTGTCCTCACCATCAAGTCCGAACACGACCATCGGCATCTTATTTTCCTTTGCAAGGATGGACGCAGTCATATCCACCACCTGGAGCTGCTTGTCAATGACTTCCTGAATCGTCACAGTGTCATATTTTCTGGCATCAGGATTCTTCTTCGGATCGCTGTCGTAGACACCATCTACAGCCTTCGCCAGCAGAAGCGCATCCGCATCGATCTCAATCGCACGCAGTACAGCTGTAGTATCCGTGGAGAAATACGGGCTTCCTGTGCCGCCTCCGAAAAACACAACCATATTGTGCGCAAAATACTTATTGCTCCTGTCCTTT
>JAJGAH010000152.1 GCA_020844525.1 Eubacterium sp. | reverse complement strand
CGCCCTTTTTCTGCAGAAGACGGAAGATCGGCAGAACCGGATAAGAATCCTTTTCAATCTCCGCATAGACACCGTCTCTGAGCATTCTGGGAACATTTTCATAGAAACCGCCGCCTGTAATATGGCTGCAGCCCTGAACCCTGACACCTGCCTTTCGGATATTCTTCAGGGCTTTGACATAAATCTTGGTCGGCTCCAGAAGGACATCTCCCAGTTTTCCGCCCAGTTCATCATAATAGGTATCCAGTGATTCCGGCGTCATGTCGAATACCTTCCGCACAAGTGAAAATCCATTGCTGTGTACGCCTGAGGATGCGAGACCGATCAGCACATCGCCATCCTGCAGATCAGCGCCGGTAATCATGTCCTTCTGGTCCACGACACCAACTGCAAAACCGGCAAGATCATACTCATCCGTGGGATAAAAGCCAGGCATTTCCGCTGTCTCTCCACCAATCAGGGCAGCCTCCGACTGCAGGCATCCGGCCGCTACACCTTTTACGATTTCTGCAATTTTCTCCGGATAGTTCTTGCCACAGGCAATATAATCCAGGAAAAACAGGGGCTCGCCGCCTGCGCAGGCAATATCATTGACACACATCGCTACACAGTCAATGCCGACCGTATCATGCTTGCCCATCAGGAAAGCCAGCTTCAGCTTGGTTCCGACTCCGTCTGTCCCGGACACAAGCGTCGGATGTTCCATGTTCTTAAACGCATCCGCTGAAAATGCCCCGGAAAATCCGCCAAGTCCGCCCAGCATTTCCGGACGCACGGTCTCCTTTACATACTTTTTCATCAGCTCAACTGACTTGTATCCAGCTTCGATATCAACTCCAGATGACTTATAATCCATAATGTCCTCCATATATCCAGGTATCCGCCTGACATGCTGTATTACCCTGTTTTTCCGCTCATGCGTGCTGTATACGATTTTGAACGGTTTGCTCTATTGCAGGTTATTCATTCCAGGAACTTTTTCGTTTTTGGGTTATTTTGTGTAATTTCTGTAACCAACTTCCTGAAGCTTTGCATCCTTTGCAATGACGCTCTTCTTCCCCTCCTCGCCATATGCCTTTACCTTTGCAAGAAGCTCCGGATCGGAGACGGCAAGAATACGCGCGGCAAGAATCGCAGCATTCTTTGATCCATCAACAGCCACAGTAGCAACCGGTATTCCGGAGGGCATCTGAACAATCGAATACAGCGCATCTGTTCCGCCAAGTGCCTTACTGCTCATCGGTACACCAATCACTGGAAGCGGGAAAAGCGCTGCTACCATGCCCGGCAGGGCTGCCGCCATACCGGCACCCGCAATAATGACACGGATTCCCCTCTCTTCGGCGCCCTTGGCCCAGGCTACCAGCTCTTCAGGCTCCCTGTGTGCAGAGATGATCCGCATTTCAAAATCAATCCCGAATTCTTCCAGTACAGCTGCAGCCTTGGACATGACCGCCATGTCCGAATCACTGCCCATTACAATTCCAACCTTTGCCATCGTCTGTGTTCTCCTTTTGTAATCGAAATCACTTAACGTTTACCATCATATCCGAAAAACCGCAATCTTTCAACGCTTCTTCAAATCAGAATAAATCCCGGAGCGGTTCATTGAGCTCCTCCGTACCCGGAAGCACAAATCTCCCCTCTTCAATCAGAGAGATTTCTTCCCCGTCTGCCTTCTCCACGCGGATCGAGCCAAGCTCTTCATACGGAATAGATATATCTGTATGACAGCCGAAATACGCCCTGGCGGGATCTGTTTTCCGCAGAATCGAACGTTCATTGTCCCTGGCAATGATTTCCTTTCCATCCGGATTATAAACCGGGTGGTCCTCCTCCCAGCTGTAGCAGGAATCACCAAAGGCAAAATGTGGCCCCATCTTCTCCGCAATCAGAATCGGCAGCTTGTCTTCAATATGATATTGTTTTGCCATGCGGTATGCTGTTGTATTGGTTCCAATCGCACACTCTCCCATCGGCAGAGAAGCATGATGAAACAGGATATTTTCTTCAATATAATGACGGTTTGCATCATGGGAGGAAAAGTTCCCGCAGTCATAATCATCAGCCATGCCATCGGACACATGGATCTCCAGATCCTTATACTGAAACTCTCCCAGATAGACCTGTCTGACGTGGAGCAGCCCGTTCGTACCCTTTAATACAGGCGTTGTAAAAACCTCACCGACCGGTATATTCACATTGGCAACGCAGTTTTCAAAATTGGTCTGATGCACAGGGTCCTGCAGGGTATGAAGCGCCACCCTGAGGTCTGTACGGTTTCCACGCATTCCCTTAATCCGCACGGCGACGCCCTGGTCCAGCGCGTCGATCAGCTTCTGCTGAATTTTCTGATATTTCCTGTAATCCAGGTTATTGATCTTCTCCGTCTCATGGAATATCTCAGGAAAATTATTTCCGATCTCCGGAACCGGATAGGCAATAATCGTGAAGCTGCGTTCGGAACCCTTTATGTATCGATTCGTGATCTGACCCGCCTCGCTGTTGTAGCGAACCTGCTCTCTCTGCTGGGCATCCGTGAGCGTAATGCTGTGTCGGGACTGTACAGGCACGAAAGGAGTTTCTCCAAAAACATCCATGCAGGCAGGGCCGCCATGTACCTTTGCCAGGTCTTTATGCCGTTCGTAAGCTGCGCGAAGACCCTGCAGCTTTCTCGTGACAAATTTATCATCCAGATATACAAAGGCATCATTCCTGTGGTCATATTCAAGCTGGGGATTTGGCACTGCTCCATAGTAGCCAATACGCAGATGCTGCCGCTTATTGACTGCATGCGTGGCAGACCGGTAAATGACGCTCTCCAGTCCCATCTCTTCAAACTGCAGAACTGCCTGTCTGACAACACGTTCAAAGCCCAGACGAAAACGGATGTTTACTGTTTTTTTACTGTGGATGTCCTTGCGTCCGACTTCAAATCCGATCCGGTATCCCTCGGTCCAGGTACGTGCTATCGCATCAATCTCCTCTGCCGGAAGGGAATTCAGGAAGGCTGCCGTTTTCTCCTCGTTTTCTGTCACATACTCTCCAAAGCGATACAGATACCGCAGATCAGAGAGGTCCTCATGCATAATAATATCCCTTGCAAAGGAAAGAGAGGGATCCACACTCTCTCGGGTCCTGCTGTCCATCATTCTTGCGGAGTAATCACTGCAGTACCAGTACAGAGACTCTTGAATCTGATCCGGGTCAGGCAATGTCTCGCCGGTAAACTGCTGATAGATCTCCAGGAAGAGTTCCAGACCGGTCAGCATGTCCCAGACCTTGTCCTCGAACGCATAAACAACTGATCCCCGAAGCTCCATATACAGAAACGACAATAGCCTTCCGTATTCCTCACCAAGGGTATCCACCGCGTAATCAGGATTCCCGAAGCATTCAGCATAATGTTCCGGGAGAACATCCTCATATATTCTGTGATTCTGGTCACGCAGGCTCTCAAGAGAATCATTTCGATGCTCGTCCCGTTCGTTCTCCTGCATAAGCGCGATCATATCAGAGAGAAAAGCAGCTTCATTCTCAAAAAAGGCCTTATAGGGGTCCTTCACAAGCTTTTCTGTGGGAATCTCACGGATGCGCGCAGCGGCGAGCAGGAAGCGTTCCTGCAGATCTTCCTCTGCATCAGAATCCTCCAAATGCAGATTCAATGATAATGTGCTGTCTGTGCCATGAATATCTGTTTCTTTATGAATGTCTGTTTGTATTCTTGTTTTTTCCAATGATATCCGGGCTCTCCATAAATATTATTTTGCAGGACCATGCGCACTGCAGTGGAGCAAAACGCAGTCCTTACAATCCGATCAATCTTTATATTATGAAATTTGTTATCAAAAGATAAGTTTTTTGAAATTGCCTTAAAACCGAACATTTCAAGAAAACAGCTCTTTTGAATCCAGGATCAGGGCTTCAGGCTTCCTTTCCCTATATTTTCCTGCAGAATTTCCTGCATATAAGACCAGATCTTCTCTGAACCTGTTCCGGTTTTTTCGTTGCGTTTCATCACCTGGGACAGACTGACTCCATGCTCCTTCCAGTCTCCGCCCCCATTGGAATTGTTCAGAAGCATCGGCTGAAAATTGTCCATGACATGGGCGAAACGCGCTTCCGGCGTCTCATAGGCGTCAAACTCCTCCCAGAGTGCGCGCAGCTGTTTCCCCTGATCCTCCGGAAGCAGCCCAAAGATACGATCTGCAGCCCGTGTTTCCCTTGCCAGCTCCGTCTTCTTTCCTTCTGCATCATAGGCATACGTGTCCCCGGCATCTATTTCTACAATATCGTGGACCAGCACCATGAGAATGGTTCTGACAATGTCAATTTCCTGACTGGCATATTCCTTTAAGATCCAGACCATGATTGCCAGGTGCCATGCATGATCTGCATCATCCTCCCTGCGTCCATGACCGGTCAGATGTGTCTGCCGGAGAATGTTCTTTTCCTTATCAATTTCCAGGATAAAATCCAGCTGTTTCTGAAAACGGTCCTGCTCTTCAGCCATAATGATATTATTTCCTGATCCTTTCTGCCAAACAGATACTTCACAAACTTCCGGGAACGGCACTGAGATCAGTGAATCCCCAAAAGCAGAAGAATCGCCCACAATATCGACATCACACCGGAAATCAGCGCAGACAGCGTAGCCCTTGCTGTGTTTTCCTTTTTCGCAGACAGTGCCCGCATGCCAAGATAAAATCCATAAAAGGCAAACAGCATGGCAATCAGTCCTGCCGCTCCAAGTATAATGCCTCCCTTTGCCTGCACCAGAAATGAGATACCAATTGTCACAATCAATATCAAAAGAGAAATCACCGACAGCGTCAGCGAAACTCTGGCATCTGTTACCTTTTCTTTTTCAATAAAGGTGTATTTAACCTGTTTCTTTTTTGCCATTATGAAAAAATCTGTACTTTCCTCATTGTTTCAACCCAGAGATCCGCCGCATGTGTGTGCGATAGTCCCTTGTATCATTCCATGATTTAAGGTTCAAAAAGTAAGCTTGTAAGAAATTGTCTTAAAATTCGAACATTTGCAGACATGCTAGAAGTACTTGGTGATGAGATTTTGCATTGTTCAGAAAAAGTCAACTGTCTGAGCTGCAGAATGCAGCGAGTTTTAACTTTTTCTGAACGTCATTAGCAAAATCAAAGAACCGTAGTACTTCTTGCTTGTCGAAACCGTGAGAATTTCAAAACAATTTCATTAGCATCAACCTTTTGACCCCAATATTATTCTCTTACATCTTATCAAAAATATCTCTGTATTCCTCTGCCCCATATTCCTTATAATAGCTTCGGATAGCAGACTTCAGATCATCAGTCAGCAGAGCTGGCTGTCCACTTTCTTCCCCGCTGAGATAGCTGTATACATCGGCCATCGAGACAATGGCATTGGTCGGAAATCCATATTTCTGCGAAATTTCAGATAGAGCACTGCCAGTTCCTTTGCCTCGTTCCATCCGGTTCAGTGACACCATAAGTCCCTTGATCTGAATATCTCCCTGTGCCTGAAGAATCGGGAAGGTTTCCTCGATTGACTTGCCGGAGGTCGTGACATCCTCAATAATGACAACCCGATCCCCATCCTTGATCTCACTTCCAAGAAGGATTCCCTTATCTCCGCCATGGTCCTTGGCTTCCTTGCGGTTGGAGCAGTATCTGACATCGACGCCATAGAGCTCACTGATTGCGATTGCAGTAACAACGGAAAGGGGAATACCCTTGTATGCCGGTCCGAAAAGGATATCAAAATCGAGGCCGTAGCTGTCGTGAATTGCTCTGGCGTAAAACTGCCCCAGTTTTCTGAGCTGAGAGCCTGTCACATAGGCTCCGGCATTCATGAAAAACGGAGACTTTCTTCCACTTTTCAGCGTAAAATCCCCAAACTTCAGCACATGGCTCTGTAACATAAAGTCAATAAACTGCTTCTTATATTCTTCCATAGCCCTGGTCACTCCTTCTGATCTGCCTTGTATCCGGGCAGAATATGATATTTTCTATGCCTCCTGTACGGCACCGATCAGCTCATGGATGTCTTCAATGCCGTTTTCGTCCAGATACCGCTCCAGTCCATCAATCACGTCCAGCGTTGCATGTGGATTATAGAAGCTGGCCGTACCGACAGATACTGCTGTGGCACCGGCAAGAATAAATTCCAAAGCATCCTCTGCTGTGGAAATGCCGCCCATACCAATCACCGGAAGGCTGATGGCATGCGCCACCTCATAAACCATACGCACCGCAACAGGCTTCACGGCAGGGCCGGACATCCCGCCCGTCCTGTTCGCCAGAACAAATCTTCTGCGGTTTACATCGATCTTCATTCCGGTCAGGGTATTGATCAGTGATACCGCATCTGCTCCCCCTGCCTCTACTGCTCTGGCCATCTCGGCGATATCAGTGACATTTGGG
>JAJGAH010000151.1 GCA_020844525.1 Eubacterium sp. | reverse complement strand
CATGACAGCCAACAACGAAATCGGAACCATTGAGCCGGTCCGGGAGATCGGAGAAATTGCCCGTGCGCATCATGTGTTATTTCACACGGATGCTGTACAGGCTTTTGGCCAGATTCCCCTGAACGTAGATGAGCTGCACGTCGATATGCTGAGTGCGAGCGGTCATAAGTTTAACGGGCCCAAAGGGGTCGGTTTTCTGTATATCCGCAGGGACGTGAAGATCCGTTCTTTTCTGCATGGAGGCGCACAGGAGCATAACCGCCGCGCCGGAACGGAAAATGTTCCGGGAATTGTGGGAATCGGTGCAGCTGCAAGACGGGCAGAGACATACCTTGGCGATAAGATAAAGAAGGAAATCGGTCTGCGGAATTACCTGATCCACCAGATCAGAGCCAATGTTCCAAATGTGAAATTGAATGGGCCCGATCCCGAGGCACCCGTGCAGACCCATCAGAGTCAGAACGTCCAGCATCAGAACGCTTTTCAGGGCCAATTCGTTAATCAGGAGCAAAGTGTTTATAAGGAAGGAAGCCTCCATCAGGATGAGGATATTCAGAAGCATTGTGCTTTGACGTCAGATTTGGGGAACAGACTCCCGAACAATGTAAACTTCAGCTTTGAATTTGTTGAGGGTGAGTCACTGCTGATTATGCTGGACATGCGCCAGATCTGCGCATCAAGTGGTTCTGCCTGCTCCTCCGGGTCCCTTAGCCCGTCTCATGTACTGAAGGCAATAGGGCTCTCGGACAGCCTCGCACATGGGGCGCTTCGCATGACACTTTCCGAGGAAAATACAAAAGAGGAGCTGGATACGGTCGTGCTTGCAATCCGCGATATTGTCAGGCGGCTTCGCGGCATGTCTCCGAAGTATGAGGCATACCTGAGCGGGAACGAACAGGCGGAAACTGAGGCTGTATATTCAGAAACAGCAGCGGAATGATAAGGGTTTGAATCAAATGACACAAAAAAATAAAACTGTAGTTGTCGGTATGTCCGGCGGTGTGGACTCCTCCACGGCGGCATATCTGCTGAAAAAGCAGGGATACAATGTTATTGGTGTTACGATGCAGATCTGGCAGGAGGAGAGTGAATGCCGGATGCAGGCAGAGGGAGGCTGCTGCGGTATCAGCGCCGTAGAGGATGCCAGAAGAGTGGCACGGGTGCTGGATATACCCTATTATGTGATGAACTTCCGGGATGTTTTTCAGAAAAAGGTCATCGATTATTTTGTCAGGGAATACCTGGACGGAAGAACGCCGAATCCATGCATTGCCTGCAACAGATATGTAAAATGGGAGTCGCTTCTGCAGCGAAGCCTTGAGATCGGTGCGGACTATATTGCAACGGGTCACTACGCACGAATCCGTCATCTTGAAAACGGAAGATTTGCGATTGCAAACTCCGCGACTGCGGCAAAGGACCAGACGTATGCTCTGTATGGGCTCACCCAGGAGCAGCTCGCACATACCCTCATGCCGGTCGGGGATTATACAAAACCGGAAATACGAGCCATTGCAGAAGAAGCGGGGCTTCCGGTTGCACATAAGCATGACAGTCAGGAGATCTGCTTCGTACCGGATGGAGACTATGCGTCTTTCATTGAAAGAGAGACCGGTCGGAAGCTTCCCTCAGGAAATTTTGTGACGAGAGAAGGAAAAATTCTGGGAAAACACCGCGGGATTATCCATTATACAGTCGGACAGAGACGGGGGCTTGATCTCCCGATGGGAGAGAGAGTATTTGTGACAGAAATCCGCCCGGATACCAATGAGGTTGTAATCGGGAAAGGCGCAGATGTATACGCGGATACCCTGAAGGCAAATCATCTTACATTCATGGGAATACCTGATCTTCCGCTTGGCGAGGCACAGCATTTTCTGGCAAAAATCCGCTACAACCACAGGGGAACCGGATGTACAGTCAGGCGTACCGGAGAGGATGAAATCACCTGTATTTTTGACGAGCCGGTCCGTGCTGTAACGCCTGGGCAGGCAATCGTTTATTATCGCGACGGATATGTCGCCGGAGGTGGTATTATTCAGTAAGCATCTCTGGAATGCAGCTTCACGGAAACCGGCAGCCCGGTAATCAGGACTGCAGAAAACCGGCTGCCGGAAATCACAGCAGACAGCGCTGAAGTATTTTCGCTTCAGACACAGTAAAAGTACTTGAATTTTATATGTATATTCGTTATTATATAGGCGAGGTTGTTAAACTTTAAACATAACCAACAACATTTAGTAGGAGGAAATTTAATTATGGCAGTAAGAGTTGCGATTAATGGTTTTGGACGTATTGGCCGTCTTGCATTCCGTCAGATGTTCCAGGCAGATGGATATGAGGTTGTAGCAATCAACGATCTTACAAGCCCGGAGATGCTCGCATACCTTCTGAAATATGATACAACACATGGCCGTTACAACGGAACCGTAGAAGCAGCAGACAATGCTATCATCGTTAACGGCAAGAAGATCACCATCTATGCTGAGAAGAATGCCGCAGATCTTCCTTGGAAAGAGCTTGACATCGATGTAGTTCTGGAGTGCACAGGTTTCTATACATCCAAAGAGAAATCCATGGCACACATCAAGGCTGGTGCTAAGCATGTTGTTATTTCCGCTCCGGCAGGAAATGATCTTAAGACCATCGTTTACAACGTAAACCACAAGACCATCACTGCTGATGATCAGATCATCTCCGCTGCATCCTGCACAACAAACTGCCTTGCTCCTATGGCAAAAGCTCTGAATGACCTTGCACCGATCGAGTCCGGATTCATGACAACTGTTCATGCTTACACTGGCGATCAGATGATCCTTGACGGACCGCAGAGAAAGGGCAACCTTCGAAGATCCAGAGCCGGCGCTATGAACATCACTCCTGCATCCTCAGGTGCTGCAAAGGCAATCGGAAGCGTTCTTCCGGAGCTGAACGGCAAGCTGAATGGTGCTGCACAGCGTGTTCCGGTAGCTACAGGTTCCACTACTATCCTTGATGCTGTTGTTAACGCTGAGGTTACTGTTGATCAGGTTAACGCACAGATGAAGGCTGAGGAGACCGAGTCCTTCGAGTACAACACAGACGAGATCGTATCCTCCGATATCATCAACAGCACTGCAGGATCTATCTTTGATGCTACTCAGACAAAGGTTCTTCCGATGGGTGACGGCAAGACTCTGGTACAGGTTGTTTCCTGGTACGACAATGAGAACTCCTACACAAGCCAGATGGTTCGTACAATCAAATACTTTGGTTCTCTTCTGAACAAGTAATTGAAAGGTATTGGAATCTGACGCAGATGTATCGTGAAGAATCTGAGCCATTGCAGATTTCCTCATGTGAATATGTGTAAGACCTAAACGGGTCCGGTCTATAAAGGACCGGACCTGTTTTTAGTGTAAAACCCTTTGCTGTCATGACAGCTTTGGGTTTCTGAGGTTGTCAATAGAATAAAGGAGATGAATATCATGGGATTAAACAAGAAAACAGTTGATGACATCAACGTAAAAGGCAAGAGAGTTCTGGTACGTTGTGATTTCAATGTTCCGCTGAAGGATGGCAAGATCACAGACGAGAACCGTCTTGTGGCAGCGCTTCCTACTATCAAGAAGCTGATCGCAGACGGCGGAAAGATCATTCTCTGCTCCCATCTGGGAAAGGTAAAGACAGAGGAAGACAAGAAGACAAAGACTCTTGCTCCGGTAGCCAAGCGTCTCTCTGAGCTTCTGGGCCAGGAAGTAAAATTCGTTCCGAGTCCGGTTGTCGTAGATGACAATGTAAGAGCAGCTGTCAGCCAGATGAAGGACGGAGATGTTATTCTCCTGGAGAACACCCGTTTCCGCAAGGAAGAGACGAAAAACGAGGATGCCTTCTCAAAGGATCTTGCTTCCCTTGCAGATGTATTTGTAAATGATGCATTTGGCACAGCACATCGTGCACACTGCTCCAATGTCGGTGTTACAAAATACATCGATACCTGCGTAGTAGGTTACCTGATGGAGAAGGAGATCGCATTCCTTGGCAATGCCGTTGAGAATCCGGTTCGTCCTTTTGTTGCCATCCTTGGAGGCGCAAAGGTTGCCGACAAGCTGAACGTAATCAACAACCTGCTTGAAAAATGCGATACCCTGATCATCGGAGGCGGCATGGCATACACCTTCCTGAAAGCAAAGGGATATGAAGTCGGAAAGTCTCTTCTGGATGAGACAAAGATTGACTACTGCAAGGAAATGATGGAAAAAGCTGAAAAGCTTGGCAAGAAGCTGCTTCTTCCGATTGATACGGTTGTCATCGACGAGTTCCCGGATCCGATCGATGCACCGATCGATACCGAGGTTGTTGACGCAGATAAGATCCCGGCTGATAAGGAAGGCGCTGATATCGGACCGAAGACCATCGCACTGTACAGCGACGCTGTAAAATCAGCAAAGACCGTTGTATGGAACGGACCGATGGGCGTATTCGAGAACCCGATTCTTGCTGCAGGTACAAAGGCCGTTGCAGCTGCACTTGCTGAGACAGACGCTACTACCATCATCGGTGGCGGCGATTCTGCAGCAGCTGTAAACCAGCTTGGCTATGGCGACAAGATGAGCCACATCTCTACCGGTGGCGGCGCTTCTCTTGAATTCCTTGAGGGCAAGGAGCTTCCGGGCGTAGCAGCAGCTAACGACAAGTAATTTTTGAACACTTGCTTTCAATATTGAGAGATCATTCAGATACAGATAAAGGAGGCCAGAAAAATGGCAAGAAGAATTCTCGCAGCAGGTAACTGGAAGATGAACAAGACACCTTCCGAGACAAAGGCTCTGATCGCAGAAATGAGAAAGACATGCGCATCTGATACAGTAGATGTACTGCTCTGCGTGCCGGCAATCGACATTCCGGCAGCCGTAGAGGCAGCAGCAGGCTCCAACATTCAGATCGGCGCAGAGAATATGTACTTTGAGGAGAGCGGCGCATATACCGGTGAGATCTCCCCGGCAATGCTTGTTGACGCAGGTGCAAAGTATGTCATTCTCGGACATTCTGAGAGAAGAGATTACTTCGGCGAGACCTCTGAGGACGTAAACAAGAAGATGAAGAAAGCCTTCGAGCACAACCTGATTCCGGTTATGTGCTGCGGCGAGTCTCTCACACAGAGAGAGCAGGGCATCACAATGGACTGGATCCGTCAGCAGGTCAAGGTTGGTTTCCAGGGTCTGACTGCAGATCAGGCAAAGGAAGCGATCATCGCTTATGAACCGATCTGGGCTATCGGAACCGGAAAAACCGCAACAGCAGATCAGGCAGAGGAAGTCTGCAAGGGCATCCGTGATCTGATCCGTGAGCTCTATGGTACCGAGGTTGCTGATACGATCCGTGTTCTGTACGGCGGATCTGTAAAGCCGGCCAATGCTGCTGAGCTCTTTGCCAAGGAAGATATCGATGGCGGCCTGGTAGGCGGCGCATCTCTGAAGCCTGATTTTGGAGACATTGTAAATTACAGCAAGTAAACTTGACTACATGCTCTCTGATATGTAAAATATATACGTTAAGCAATATTTTTCAGTAGTAATTACAGTATTGATTAGGAGGAAATGAGTAAATGGCTAGAAAATGGGTCTACCTGTTCAGCGAGGGCAACAAAGACATGCGTGAGCTGCTCGGTGGTAAGGGCGCTAACCTTGCTGAGATGACAAATCTGGGACTTCCGGTTCCGCAGGGATTTACCATCACAACAGAAGCTTGCACTCAGTACTATGAGGATGGACGTCAGATCAATGATGAGATCCTCGGACAGATCAAGGAGTACATGGGCAAGATGGAAGAGATCACCGGCAAGAAGTTCGGCGATATCGAGAATCCGCTGCTTGTATCGGTTCGTTCCGGTGCCCGCGCATCTATGCCGGGTATGATGGATACCATTCTGAACCTTGGTCTGAATGAGCAGGTTGTTGAGACAATGGCCAAAAAGTCTGGAAATCCGCGCTGGGCATGGGACTGCTACAGAAGATTTATCCAGATGTTCTCTGATGTTGTTATGGAAGTGCCGAAGAGCCTCTTCGAGAAGCTGATCGACAAGAAGAAAGCTGAGAAGGGTGTAAAGGATGATGTAGATCTGGATACAGCAGACCTGCAGGATCTTGTAAAGCAGTACAAGGTACTTTACAACGAGAAGATCGGCAAGGACTTCCCGACCGATGCCAAGGAGCAGCTGGTAGAAGCTGTTAAGGCCGTATTCCGTTCCTGGGACAACCCGCGTGCCAATGTATATCGTCGTGACAACGATATCCCGTATTCCTGGGGAACTGCTGTCAACGTACAGATGATGGCATTCGGTAACATGGGACCGACTTCCGGATCCGGTGTTGCATTCTCACGTGATCCTGCTACAGGTGAGAACAAGTTCTACGCTGAGGTTCTGATGAACGCACAGGGCGAGGATGTTGTTTCCGGTGCACGTACTCCTATGAAGAT
>JAJGAH010000150.1 GCA_020844525.1 Eubacterium sp. | reverse complement strand
TAATCCTTTGAAGAAGAGAAGGTCCGGTACAGCCCGTCCGAATCCTGCTGTTCAATCATCGTGCGGAAGTCGGAAAGAAAGTGCATATAGCGGTCCAGGACCTTCAGAATTTCATCCCGGTTTGTCAGACAGATCTGCTGCCACATCACTGGCGATGAGGATGCGATCCGTGTGATGTCCCGGAAGCCGCCTGCCGCCACAAGCTTCATTTTTTCATCCGCTGTATCAATGCTCTTTACGGTGTTCACAAGCGAGGATGCGACGATATGCTCCAGATGGCTGACACCAGCTACGATATAGTCGTGCTCTGCAGCGGAGACCACAATGGGAAGAGCGCGGATGGAGGAGATCAGGTCAGAATATCGTCTGACCATCTCCGGGCTGGTTTCGCTGTTTGTCGTGATGAAATAATAAGCGTTTTCCAGCAGGTAGTCTGAGGAATTGGAAAAGCCTGTTTTTTCCGTACCGGCCATAGGGTGTCCGCCGATAAAACGGGTGGAAAGACCGGCCCTGATGGCGGCATCGGTCGTCTCGCCCTTGACAGAGCCTACATCTGTCAGAATACAGTCCGGCTTCATGACAGACCTCAGAAAAGGAAAATAGGTGATATTGGTCTGTACAGGTGCGCACAGAAAGATAAAATCGCAATCACCGAATCCCGGATCATTCTGCTCCAGAGCATCATCAATGACGCCGGCCTCCTGGGCCTGGATCAGGGTAGAAGGGGTGTGGGAGTACGCAACAAGGCGGAAATCCGGATGAAATTTTCGGATAGATCTGGCAAGAGATCCTCCGATCAGACCAAGGCCGATAAAACCGATACAAGTCATAAACAGAAATCCTCACAGTCATCGCACGTCAACGCGGCAAAGCACTAAAACAACGCATACATTCTACTGAATCAGCCGGGAAAAGTCAATGAACCGGACATTTGCAGAGATATCAGTGCGAAAATAAGCAGATTAACGAATGATTAGAGACTTCAACCGGGAATAAATTGGATAAAAGACACAAAAAGGTTGATAATATCAAATGATTTTAGTAAAATATATCCATGACATTGAGAACGGCGAGGGTTATTTTTCGTTAGGCCTGAATGTATGACTTGAATATATGGAGGTGAATGGTTATGGAGGTATTCAGAACTGACAGGGTCAGAAACGTCGTTATACTTGGTCATGGCGGCGCGGGGAAGACTACGCTGGTAGAAGGTATGGCGTATCTTTCCGGCATTACAAGCCGTCTGGGAAGTGTAAACGACGGAAATACAATCAGCGATTATGATAAAGAAGAGATTAAACGCAAGATCTCAATCAATACATCCATTGTTCCGATTGAATGGAATAAATGCAAGGTAAATGTGCTGGATACACCGGGCTATTTCGATTTCGTTGGAGAAGCAGAGGAGGCAGCGTCTGCTGCAGATGCTGCTGTTGTCGTGGTCTCTGGAAAGGCGGGCGTTCAGGTAGGAACACAGAAAGCATGGGACCTCTGCGACCGCTACAATCTGCCGCGCATGATTTTTGTCACTGATATGGATATTGATGACGTATCCTATCGTGACGTTGTACTGAAGCTGCAGGAACTGTACGGCAAGAAGATTGCGCCCCTGCATATGCCGATCCGCAAGGACGGGAAGTTCATCGGCTATGTGAATATTGTCAAGAATAAGGGACGCAGATACATTAATAAGAATGAAAAAGAGGAGATTCCTGTACCGGATTACCTGCAGGACCACCTCTCTGAATATAGAGATGCTCTGCTCGAATCTGTAGCGGAGACCAGTGAAGAAATGATGGACCGTTATTTTAACGGAGAAGAATTCTCCATTGCAGAAATCGGTGCCGCACTCGCCATGAACGTGGGATCCGGAGATATGGTGCCGGTATGCATGGGCTCTCCGATTAATCTCCAGGGCGTGAAGATTCTGCTGGATGATATCGTTGAATATTTCCCGAACCCCTCACAGAGAAAACGTGCCGGACTTGATCGAAGCAGCAACGATGTCTTCAATGCGGACTATAATTTCACGGGTCCGAAGAGCGCGACAGTCTGGAAGACCATTGCAGATCCGTTCCTTGGCAAGTATTCTGTGATCAAGGTCTGCTCCGGTGTTCTCAAAGCCAATGATACGCTATACAATGTGACCCGGGATTCCGAGGAGAAGATCGGCAAGCTCTATGTTATGGTGGGAAGCAAGCCCGTAGAGGTACCGGAACTGCATGCAGGCGATATCGGTGCCATTGCAAAGCTGGGAGACGCTAAGACCGGAGATTCTCTGGCAACCAGAAACCGTCCGGTTGATTACGGCCCGGTTGCGGTTTCCAAACCCTATACAGCCAGAAGGTACAAGGCGCTGAATAAGAACGACGTGGACAAGATTGCACAGGGACTGTCCCGCCTGCAGCTGGAGGACCTTACGATGAAGGTGGTCAATGACTCCGCCAACCACCAGTCCCTGATCTATGGCATCGGTGAGCAGCATATCGAGGTGATTGCGGCGAAGCTGAAGGACAGATACAAGGTCGATATCGAACTTTCCGATCCAAAGGTGGCATTCCGTGAGACAATCCGGAAGAAATCCGATGTGGATGCAAAGTACAAGAAGCAGTCCGGCGGACATGGACAGTATGGCCACGTCAAGATGCGCTTTGAACCCTCGGGTGATCTGAATACACCGTATGTGTTTGAAGAAGAGGTTGTGGGCGGTTCTGTTCCGAAGAACTACTTCCCGGCTGTGGAGAAAGGACTTGCAGAATCCGTCCAGTCCGGTCCCCTTGCGGCATATCCGGTTGTCGGCGTCAAGGCGGTTCTGTATGATGGCTCCTATCATCCGGTTGATTCCTCGGAGATGGCCTTCAAAACTGCGACGATCATGGCCTTCAAGGATGGCTTTATGAAAGCAGATCCGGTTCTTCTCGAGCCCGTTGTGGACCTGAAGGTCACTGCGCCGGAATCCTTTACCGGTGATATCATGGGCGATCTGAACAAGAGGCGCGGCCGCGTGCTCGGCATGACACCAGTCGGAAAGGGAATGACCGAGGTAGAAGCCGAGGTGCCGCAGCTGGAGCTGAAGGGTTATTCCAATACACTTCGTTCAATGACGGGCGGTGCAGGTGAATTCTCCTACGAGTTTGCCAGATATGAACAGGCTCCTGCAGATATTCAGAAAGCACAGGTAGAGGCAAGGGCCGGCAAGATCACAAAGCTGGATGAATAATTGAATATCTGATGTAAATGTGTTCCGGAAGCCCTTCATTTCCATGTGGAGGACTTCCGTTTTTTATGTTATGCTTAAACCAGTTCTGCCGGAATACACATTGGACCTTCGCAGGCGGAAGTGCAGTGTGATGATCTGGTAACAGAAAGGAGATAATACCGATATGGAGAATGATCTGAAAAATGGCATGCATAAAACAGGAGGGGATCCTGTTCTGTCAAACATTAGTGTGGATGAGCTGCGGGACCTGACAGAGCAGCTGATCTATTCCAGGTATATTCTGGGAAAAGAGCAGAACCAGAAGTTTTTACACAATCTGAAAATGCCAGAGTATCTGGCACTTCATATCATCAGGGATTATGTAAAGGAACTGCCGGAATCAGAGAAGAAGATGTACCTGAATGTCCTGGCAGATAAGCTTGAGCTTCCGATCAATGAGACCTCGCATATCGCAGAGACACTGAAAAACCGCGGTTTTATAACCTGGACCTTTGACGGCAAGGGCACAAAGGGGACATATGTAAATATTACAAAACGCGGTCTGGATATGCTGGAGGACAATGAGAAGAGGGTGGAGGATTTCACCTTCAAGGTTGTAAACCGCTTCGGGCATGACAGGATGCTGCAGTTTCTGGAAATGAGTGCTGAGATTTCCCGGATCATGAAGGATGAGAGAGAAGGCACGGAATGAATATTATTTCCCGATGACACCTGTGTACGGTAAACATTTTGCTTTTTCTGTTTGCAAAATGAAATTTTGGTGTATAATAGCAACAGACTATTCTTAGGAGGAAAAATCAATGGCTACAAAAGATATTGACTGGGGAAGCCTGGATTTTAATTACAGAGAGACAGATTACAGCTATGTGTCCATGTACAGGGACGGGAAATGGGACGAAGGAAAGCTGACGAAGGACCATACGGTCACCATGAGCGAGTGTGCCGCGGTTCTGCAGTATTCCCAGTCCTGCTTTGAGGGACTCAAGGCATACAGGACAAAGGATAATAAGGTGGTCTGCTTCCGCCCGGATATGAATGCACAGCGTATGTTTGATTCCTGCAAGCGTCTGGAGATGCCGCCATTCCCGGTTGATCGCTTTGTAGATGCTGTTGAGCAGGTTGTGAAAGCCAATGCAGACTGGGTTCCACCCTATGGCTCCGGTGCAACGCTTTACATTCGTCCGTACATGTTCGGATACAATGCTGTTATTGGTGTTAAGCCTGCAGAGGAATATATGTTCCGCATTCTGGTGACACCGGTAGGTCCGTATTTCAAGGGCGGTGCAAAGCCTGTTGTCATCCGTATTCCTGATTTTGACCGTGCGGCGCCCCATGGAACCGGCGGTATCAAGGCTGGTCTGAACTACGCGATGAGCCTGCATCCGATCATGGAGGCACACAGAGAGGGATTCAATGAGAACCTGTACCTTGACCCGGCGACCAGAACGAAGGTTGAGGAGACTGGCGGTGCAAATGTGATTTTCATCAAGGATCATGGAAAGACGCTTGTAACGCCGAAGTCAGATTCCATTCTGCCCTCCATTACCCGCCGCTCACTCTGCTACATCGCAGAGCATATGCTCGGTATGAAGGTAGAGCACAGACCGGTAATGTTCAGCGAGGTACCGGAGTTTGAAGAGATGGGTCTTTGCGGAACCGCTGCTGTCATCAGCCCGGTTGGCCAGATCAATGACCACGGAAAAATCATCAACATCCCCAGCGGAATGGAGAAGATGGGACCGGTGCTCACAAAGCTGCGCAACACACTGACCGGTATTCAGGATGGCGAGATTGCAGGACCGGAAGGCTGGGTTCATGAAATTTCTGTGGACTAAACAGTGATTTTTGCTGTTTCTTTCCGGCATTTGATTGAATTAACAGAAAATTGATGCTAAGATGGGACTGTCACATGAGCTGTATACTTGAGCCTGTGACAGTCTCTTTTTGTCACATACAACTGTATGGAACTTATCAGATACGACTGTATGGAACTTGTCAGAACAGACTGTATAGAACCGACTGAATAAAGGAAGTCATTATACGTGGATCAGAGAAAGACACCGATATTAGACGCAATCGAAAATTTCTGCCGTCAGGATCCCGCTTTTTTTCGTATTCCCGCCCATCGCTTTGAACGGGGCGCAGATCCCAGGGCGCTTGCTGTGCTTGGAGAGAAGGCATACAGAAGTGATCTGACAGAGGCAGAAGGCCTGGATGATCTGCATCAGCCCGAAGGGCCGATCAGGGAGGCACAGGACCTGGCAGCAGAACTCTGGGGATCAGGACATTGCTGGTTTCTGGTGAATGGCACCACCTGCGGGAATGAGGCAATGATTCTGGCAGCCGTAATGCCGGGAGAGAAGATTCTTGTTCCGAGGAACGCCCACAAATCTGTACTGATGGGACTGATCCTGAGCGGAGCGGTCCCGGTCTGGATGCATCCATCAGACCTTCCGGGCTGGAATATTTCGGGAGCGGTGATGCCGGAGGAGGTAGATGCCGCACTGGAGCGTGATACGGAAATCAAAGCCGTGTTTCTTGTGAGTCCGACATATTATGGAGTCTGCTCGAATATCAGAAAAATTGCGGATATCTGCCACAGGCACGGTGTTCCCCTTCTCGTGGATGAGGCGCATGGGTCGCATCTGTATTTTTCGGAGCAGATGCCTGATGGCGCGATTGCAGCGGGGGCGGATGCTGCGGCGCAGAGTATTCACAAAACCGGTGGCAGCATGACGCAAAGCTCTATGCTTCAGTGGAAGAGCCGCTTTCTCTCAAGGCAGAGACTGGATGAGTGCCTGAAGCTTGTTATGAGTACAAGCCCGAATTATCTTTTGATGGGGTCGCTGGACGGTGCACGTCACAGTCTGGCATTACATGGACCTGAGATGATGTATAAGGCGATGGCGGCAGCGGATATTCTGCGGGAAGAACTGACAGGGATTCCTTGTGTGGATGTACTGACGGCAGATAAGGTTCCGGATTCTGTGGAGCTGGATCCTCTGCGGGTGGTGCTTTCTGCCAGAAAAGCCGGTATTACAGGATATCGTCTGCAGAGGCTTCTCTATGAAAAGGGAAAGGTCAGCACAGAGCTGGCCGATTTTGAAAATGTCGTAGCAGTGCTGACATGGGGAAATACAGGAGATGATATACGGCGTTTTGTAGAAACCCTCCGAAATATCATGGCAGAACAGCAGACTGATGAAACAGAAATGTCCACGGATACGGATCAGCTGCTTCCCGAAA